>CAYWMZ010000445.1:0-2689 GCA_964459485.1 uncultured Desulfocapsa sp.
TCAAGTAAGAGGATTTCCAGATACAACACCTTGCCTCCTGCCGATTGGGGGGAATAGCGTTGGTGGGGGAGGAGATCCCTTTTGTTTGCATATGGGGAAATGAATGATACAATGAGCGAATTGTAAGAATGTATGGAAAATCGTAGTTCTAAAGAGAACATTTCTGCAAAATAAGGAGGCCGTTCCATGGATCCCGCCCTGCTAATTCCCACGCCCGATATCCTCCAGGTTCCCTGGGGCTGGTTTCAGGTACTGCTCACCGTTACCTTCTTTGCCCATCTGCTTGTGATGAACATTCTTCTTGGCTGTTCTATTATAACCTTTTGTGACCATGTTGCAGGAAAAGAGAGTGATCTCAATAAGACCATAGCAGCCAAGCTGCCAATCTTCATGGCCTTTACGATCAACTTCGGGGTAGCCCCCCTCCTGTTTCTCCAGGTTCTGTATGGTCATTTTATGTATACCAGCTCGGTATTGATGGCGGTGTACTGGTTGTCCATTTTTCTTATTGTGATGGCCTCCTACTATGGTGCCTATATGTACACCATCTATTACGGCAAGGCGGCAGCGTTACGCACCTTTCTCAGCGGGTTTGTAGCCGTAACTCTGCTGGTGGTGGCCTTTATTATCACCAATAATTTCTCTCTTATGACCAATATTTCGGCCTGGCCTGAATATTTTGCAAATCCAAACGGCACTCTTCTCAATCTGTCCGATGCCAGTCTCTATCCCCGTTACCTCCACTCGGTGCTGGGGGCCATTGCTGTGGGTGGCCTGGCCATAGCCTTTTACTCGGATCTGAAGCGACGCAAAGGTGATTTGGCGGCCCAAAGTGGTATCGCCTCAGGAATGAAATGGTTTTCCGGGGCAACCATGCTCAATTTCGGAGTTGGGGCCTGGTATTGGGGCAGTCTCCCCGAGTTAGTTCGTAGCCTGGAGGGGGATGGTAGCAGCTTTTTTCTGATTTTTGTGGTCCTTGGGATGATTGCGGCAATTACTGCCCTGATCCAGGGGATGCGACACCAGGTACGTCCAGCCCTCTACTTTTTATTAAGTGCTCTGTTCTGTATGGTACTGGTTCGTGAGTTTGTGCGACGTCTCACACTGGCCCCCTGGTTTACGACTTCAGATCTGACCGTGGTTCCGCAATATTCACCGCTTTTTGTGTTCCTCATTGCCTTTGTGGGGGGGCTTGGTCTCATCTGGTATATGATTCGGCTGGTCATCACCGGTAAGGAGATGCAGTCATGAATTATCCGGTATGGTTATTGGACTTCTTTGGTGGCGGCACCCTTATTGCCCTTATTGCAGTGATCCATGTCTATGTCTCTCATTTTGCAGTGGGTGGCGGCCTGTTTCTTGTCGTTACAGAAATGAAAGGCCTGCGTGAAAAGTCTCCTGCGATCCTCGAATATACCAGAAAGCATGCCAGGTTTTTTCTCCTGCTGACCATGGTCTTTGGTGGGCTGACAGGGGTTGCCATCTGGTTTACCATTGCCCTCTTAAGTCCTGCCGGAACTTCATCACTTATTCACACCTTTGTCTTTGCCTGGGCCACCGAGTGGGTATTTTTTCTAGGTGAAATCGTAGCATTGCTTCTCTATTACTACTATTTTAATAAGATCAACTCCCGAAACCATCTTATTCTGGGCTGGCTCTACTTTGCCTGTGCCTGGGCCTCACTGTTTATTATTAACGGAGTGATCGACTATATGCTCACTCCGGGGGCCTGGCTTCAGAACAATAACTTCTGGTCAGGGTTCTTTAATCCCACCTTCTGGCCGGCCCTTTTCTTCAGAACCTTTCTGGCCCTGATGATAGCCGGTCTCTTTGGCTTTCTGACCAGTGTCAATATCAGAGACAGTGAGTTGCGGAACAGGATGGTTCGCTATTGCGGTCTCTGGCTTATGGCACCTCTGGTGCTGCTACTTGCTTCTGCCATGTGGTATAAGGCAGCTCTGCCACCAGCTCAGCAGGAGATGATTTTTTCAACTTCACCAGAAATGAAGATATTCCTCTCCGGATTTATCTATCTTTCACCCATTCTCTTTGCTGGGGGATTGATCATAGCCGCCTTTCGGCCCCAGGCAGTTCGCAGGCCTTTGGCCTGGCTCCTGCTTCTTCTGGGACTGCTGTATATGGGGAGCTTTGAGTTTATGCGTGAAGGGGGCAGGAGGCCCTATATCATCCACGATTATATGTACTCCACCTCCATCCTTAAGGCAGACCTTCCGGCTGTGCAGGAAAAGGGCGTATTGCAGTCGGCACGCTGGGTCGCTAACAGAGAAATTACCCCTGAAAACAGAATGGCTGCGGGGGCCGAGCTCAGTAAGATTCTCTGCCTGCCCTGCCATTCAACGGGTGGGCCCTTAAATGATATTCTCCCCATCGTAAAACGCTTTACTACACCCGGGATGGAGGCCTTTATCCTGGGAATGGGGAATGCCAATCCCTATATGCCTCCCTTCGCTGGTACAGCTGAAGAGGCAGCGGTTCTGGCCGAGTATCTTACCACAAGACTCTCCCCCGGTTTTATACCGGAACCCCTGCAAATCAAGGCTATTGTCAGCCCCCCTCTGCCCTTTGACCCGCAAAATTCCCAGTTTGTGCTCCTTGCCGGAGCCACCTTGGGGACTATACTTTGCAGTGAGCCGGAGGAGTCGGGGATAGATATTTCCTACGGTGCTCC
>CAYWMZ010000446.1:0-2683 GCA_964459485.1 uncultured Desulfocapsa sp.
AGGCTGACAATATCGGACACAGCCAGGGTGTCACGCATGGCCCTGGTCACAGTGACCTCAGGCAGTAAATTGTGGATATTATCAAGACTTGGAAAGGGATCAAATCCATAGACCTTCATAAAACGCTGAATGCCACCGTTTGCCAGGCGGACACCGATTTGCCCAAGACCAACGACTCCCAGAGTCTTGCCCGCAACCTCCACACCACGAAAAGCGGCCTTACGGCTCTCCACCTCACCATTGACCTGATCAGGCGGGACATCGGCCAATGATTTACAAAAGGCAATCCCCTGATAGATATTACGGAGCCAGATTCCGATCATGGGAAAGACCAGATCAACCACGGCATTGGCATTGGCACCAGGGGTATTAAAGATGCAGATACCCTTTTCCGTTGCCTTCTCTACCGTAATATTATTGACTCCGGCACCCGCCCGGGCCAGGGCCAGCAGTTCCGGATAATCATCCACATCCACCTGAGAACTGCGCACCACAATACCATGCGGATTGCTCTCATCGGGATCAACACTGTAGCCATCCCCCAGCATCTCCAAACCTTCCTGGGCTATGGCATTTATGGTCTTAATTCTAAACGCTGTCATTCTCTTCTCCCTTTGGGGTGCTTGAGCGCCCTGTGCATATCATATATCATTATACTAATGGGGCCATGCCCCCTAATTTCTCTGATCCTTTTCTACATCATTCTCTTGCCTAACACAAATCCTTTTTATTCTAGGGGCTTTGGCTGGGCCAACAAAATAGCAGCCTGCAAACGCAGTAGACTGTCCTCCCTTCTCTGTAAAAATGCCACCGGGCCTGAAATCTCCGTTTCTTCGCCCAATACCTCCAGGCATTGCCTGGAAAAACGGTGAAAGATGGTCTGTTTGAAAAAACGGCTTCTCCCTCTGGCACTGTACAGCCCCGGATTCTCCATGGGCAGGTACCGATAGAGTGTATCTCTCAGTTCACCCTCTCCTTTAGTATCCGGATTCAGGCAGACAGGGAGCTTACGATGGCCGCAACGCAGCCAATCAAAAGTAAGGAGTTCCAACATCAGTTCCTTCTCTTCATGGTCGTCAATGGCCTGCACCAGCAGACGACACAACAGTTCCTGGGTGGCGGCCAACTCAAAGAGTCGCCCCTCCCTGGCCACTGTGAGAAGGTTCATGAAAAAGCTTCTCACATCATTCCCTCCTTGGCGGAGATAACGCCACAGCGAAGGAAAATAGCGATTATTACAAAATTTTTCCACACACTCCGAGAACCAGTACAACTCCTGCAAGCTGGCACCATCCAGCCACTGGTTGGCAAGGACTGCATATGGGGGATGGGCACAAAACCGATATAAAAACTCTTCAGCCTCACAGCGCATCTTGGTGTTGGGCAGCATCTTCAACAGCCCCATCTGGATAAAATTGGGCCCCATGGCAAAAATATCTGCAAAGGATTGCAGATAACTCTGCCTGGTTTCGTAGGGCAGTCCCAAAATCAGATCGGCATGGAGATGAATGTTCTCCATGGCGGCAAGACGACTCACGGTTTTATGAGCCACCAGGGGATCCACCCTGCGATTAATTGCCTTCAAAGTGGGCTCGTGGGTGGACTGAATTCCGATCTCAAATTGAAAACGGCCAGGAGGGACATCTGCCAGAAAGCCAAACATCTCTTCTGTGATGCGATCCGGGGCAATCTCAAAGTGAAAGAGGGTCTTGACATCATAGCTCAAAAGGATCTTCCAGATGGCCAGGGCACGCTCCGGAAGATCGTTAAAGGTTCGATCCACAAAGCGCAGCACCTTGGTGTCGTGGGCCATTATCTGGTCCAGTTCAGAGTGTACCTGGCTCAGATCCTTATGCACCGTTCCATTTTCCACAGAAGAGAGACAGTAGGAACAGGAGAAGGGGCAGCCCCGGGAGCTTTCATAGTAGATATTGCGATTTTTCAGGTGGCTTACAAAATCTTCATCCCGGTAAGGGGACACAAAACGTTCTCTTTTATCTGGAAGGTGAAAAAAGGAGCGGCCATAGCGGGGCTGCAAATGCCGCTCTTGAAAATCAGTATAAAAGGTCTCCTCCACTGCCTCCATGGCCCCATTAACAATGGTGCAGACCACCCCACCCAGTTTTTGTCCCAACACCTCGGCCTGGGGCCCGCCCACTATCAACTGGCAATCTGGTAACAGGGAGTGGAGGTCACCAAGTAACGCTTCAATGACATCAGAGTTCCACACCGCAGCACTGAAGAACAGGGCCTGTGGCTTATCCTGACTGAGACGCAGCAGCACCTCGTAGTAAGGATCACGAATGGTGAGCTGGAGCAGCTCAATGGCTACGCCTTCCAGATGCTCCTCAAGCGCATTGCGGACATGGAACAGGGCAAGGCTAGAATGGGTATAGCGGCCGTTAATGGCAACAAGTTTTATGGACATAGGAAAAGAATCGTTCTTTCTTTCATGGAAAAAAATGCTATTGTAACTAAACAAGGATTTTCAAAATGGCCTCTACCCAAACTACCACACCCAGCCCTAAGGAGAAAGATGTGATCCCCCTTTTCCCAACGAGATTTCCGATTAGACTCTTTCTTCTGAGCCTGTGCCTCTTTTTTCTTCCAGGACTCAGTCCCGTTTTTGCAGAACCGGCCCGCTATCAACTGGATATCAGCTTCTCGCAGGATCTGCAGCAGC
>CAYWMZ010000447.1:0-2682 GCA_964459485.1 uncultured Desulfocapsa sp.
GAGAAATATGCCCGAAACCTCACCGATGTCGCCCGTCAGGGTAAGCTTGACCCGGTAATCGGACGAGACGAAGAGATCCGGCGTATCATCCAGGTTCTCTCCCGACGTACAAAAAACAATCCCATCCTCATAGGCGAACCGGGAGTGGGAAAAACTGCCATCGCCGAAGGCCTGGCCCTGCGGATAGTCAATGGTGACATCCCGGCTACCCTAGAAGGCAAACAGGTGGTATCACTGGATCTTGGAGCCCTTATCGCCGGGGCTAAATACCGGGGAGAGTTTGAAGACAGACTCAAGGCAGTGCTCAAAGAAGTGGAAAAACGGGCCGGAGAGATCATCCTCTTTATTGATGAAATCCACACCCTCGTTGGGGCAGGTGCCGCAGAAGGCTCCATGGATGCATCCAATATGCTAAAACCAGCCCTGGCCCGTGGTGAACTCCACTGTGTTGGAGCAACCACACTGGATGAGTATCGCAAGTACATAGAAAAAGACGCTGCCCTTGAGAGACGATTCCAACCGGTACTGATCCAAGAGCCTAGCGAAGAAGACACCATTGCCATCCTGCGGGGGATCAAGGAAAAATACGAACTGCACCATGGCGTGCGCATCCAGGATTCAGCAACCGTTGCCGCAGTGGTGCTGTCCAGCAGGTATATCACTGACCGCTTTCTCCCCGACAAGGCCATCGACCTTATCGATGAGGCAGCCTCAAAAATGCGTATAGAAATCGACTCCATGCCAGCCGAGATTGACGACCTGGAACGGACCAAGATTAAGCTCAAAATTGAAAAAGAGGCCCTGAAAAGGGAGAAGGACCAGGCCTCCAAAGAGCGACTGCTTGAGGTGAACAAAAAACTTGGCGAACTCAACGATGAGCTAACTTCACTCAAGGGCCAGTGGACAATCGAACGCGACATGATCCAGGCCATCCGCCAGGCAAAGAGCGATATCGACGAGGCCAAGATCGAAGAGCAGCAGGCCGAACGCTCCGGAGACCTAAGTCTTGCAGCGGAGATCCGCTACGGAAGGAGCGTTGCGCTCCAGGAAAAGCTTGACGCAGCCAACGCCAAACTTCACACAATCCAGGCAGACCACCAGATGCTAAAAGAAGAGGTGGGTAGTGAGGATGTGGCAGCAGTTGTGGCTAAATGGACAGGAATCCCTGTGGACAGACTCCTTGAAGGGGAAAAAGACAAACTGGTCCATGCTGAAGGAGAGTTGAGTAAACGGGTTATTGGCCAGCAAGATGCCATACTCTCCGTCTCCAATGCGGTAAGAAGGGCCCGTGCCGGTCTCCAAGATCCAGATCGTCCCCTTGGCTCGTTTATCTTTCTTGGCCCCACAGGTGTTGGCAAAACAGAACTTGCAAGAACCCTGGCTGACTTCCTGTTTGACTCAGAACAGGCGATGATCCGTATCGATATGTCAGAATTCATGGAAAAACATTCTGTGGCACGATTGATCGGAGCCCCTCCCGGATATGTCGGATACGACGAGGGAGGCTACCTCACAGAGGCGGTTCGAAGACGCCCCTATGCAGTAATTCTACTGGACGAAATCGAAAAAGCACACCCGGATGTCTTTAATGTCCTGCTCCAAGTGCTTGACGATGGGCGCATGACAGACGGCAAGGGCAGGACGGTGGATTTCAGGAATACCATCATGATCATGACCTCAAACCTCGGAAGCGATCTCATTATCAAGATGGCTAAAAACCAGGAGAGCGAGGCCAATATCTCAACCCAGATCCAAGAGATCCTACACGGACATTTCAAACCGGAATTCCTGAATCGGGTGGACGAAACTATCATCTTTCACAGTCTATCTAAAGAAGACATGATGGGAATCGTCGATATTCAGCTCGAACGGCTCACAAAACGACTCCTTGAAAAGAAGATTGACCTCCATATTGACGATGCAGCCAAGAAGTATCTGGTGGACAGCGGCTACAACCCCCTTTACGGCGCAAGACCGCTCAAAAGGGCAATTCAACAGCATCTGGAAAACCCCCTAGCCATGGAGATGCTGGAAGGAAGATTCAACGAAGGCAGTAAAATCACCGTTAGTGTAAACAAAGGGGCACTTCAGTTCCTGTCTCTATAATAAGATAGTAAAGGCCCTATGGAACTACAGGAGGAGACCGCAGGCTTCGGTTTCCTCCTTTCTTTTTCACTCAAGATATGTTTGCATAGACAGCAAAACAGCCCACCCACAATAAATCACCAGCATTTCGGAGCAAACAATGAGCAGCGATGTAGACGACATCACCATACAGTACGAAGAGGAAGGCCAGGTTCTGGTAAAGGAACTGGACAAAGATATCCTAACCAAAGGGGCCTGGGCCACAATCCTTTTCCGTTACCAGAACTGGAGTCGTGCCAAGGAGGAATTTTCCAAGGAGATGTTCACCATCCGACGCTATCAAAAGCGTAATGGTGAATACTCCCCCAAATCAAAGTTCAACATCTCCAGTGCCGAGCAGGCAAAGAAGATCATCGCAACCCTTGAAAAATGGGTTACCGAGTAAGAAAAGGAGAGACGCATGTATTTCCCGGTGGCAGACATTGAACTTTCTCTGTTTATTCCGCCCCTCGTTGCATGCGTCATCTCATTCTTCACCTCCATGGCCGGGGTTTCCGGTGCCTTCCTGCTCCTCCCCTTCCAGGTTTCAGTCCTTGG
>CAYWMZ010000448.1:0-2681 GCA_964459485.1 uncultured Desulfocapsa sp.
ATACCGATACGGACGTTGCTGGGTATCTGAAAACGCACCAAGGAGATAATTAGATTGGAAAAGGCGATCACTAGGGTCACACAGATAGACATCACCAGGGCCGTACTCATCTGCCCGGTGACGGCAAGTGCGGAACAGATCCCAAGCACCAGCAGGGCGATGGGATTGCGTTTAAATATAGGTCGGACAAGCATTTCCATTTTGGTTTCAGCCATTGGACGCATCCCCTTTCTTGAGTTGATTGAGGTAGGGTTTAAAGCCGTGATCGCCAAACCAGAATTCCAGGATTTTGCTCACTCCGTTGGAGGTGAGGGTGGCACCCGAGAGTCCGTCGATCTGGTACGGGGCCATATCTCCTGTGGTTGCAGCCTTGCCCTTTTGCAGCCTGAGTTTTACATCTCCCTGGCCGTTGTAGAGCCGTTTGCCCTGCCAGCTATCCTGCCAGCTGCGGTTTTCTATTTCGCCGCCAAGGCCCGGGGTCTCGCCATGCTCGTAGAAGGAGATTCCGCGGATAGTGTTGAGGTCACTGTCTATAGCGACATAGGCGTACATGGTTGACCACAGGCCCTTGCCTCGTATTGGAAGGATAATCTGAGTGAGTTTGCCGTTTTGGTGTACCAGATAGACCAGGGAGTATTGCTCAAGACGATTGAGACCGGCAATATCATCAGTCTTGTTCAGGGCTGTGCCGCTTGAACCGCTGATTGCCGCCGCCAGTTGATTGTAGGTGGCAGGGTCGATTTTATCCTTTGCCACATATTTGCCGGTGGCCAGCTCCACCACCCGGGGCTCAATGGAGGCGAAGAGTTTGTCCACACTCTCACCTTTCTTGTAGAGGCCTGCGGCGTAGAGGATGTTCTTTCTCTGGTCCTGAAGACGGTTGGCCTCCTGCAAGGGGCGCAGGCCAACCACAGTGCCAGCCACCAGCAGGGAGCAGATAAAGGCCAGGATCAGAACAGAGTAGTAGGATTTGGCAATGGAGTCATCAGCCATGGCGCAGTTTCCTCCTCTTGATATTGGCCTGAATGACCACATAGTCAAACAGGGGCGCAAAAACATTGCCCAGCAGGATGGCCAGCATAATTCCCTCCGGATAGGCGGGGTTGGCCACCCGGATCAGGATGGTCAGCATCCCGATAAGGAGGCCAAACAGCCATTGACCAGTTGCAGTGTGGGCAGCCGTTACCGGATCTGTGGCCATAAAGACCAGGCCAAAGGCAAAGCCGCCAACCACTATATGGTAGTGGGGCGGCAGGGCGGCCATGGGATTGGTGGCACTGGCAAATATAAAGAAGAAACTGCTACAGGCCAGGCCGCCCAGCAGCACGCCTACCATGATTCGCCATGAGGCGATACCGGTGTACAGCAGAACAGCAGCACCGAAGAGGCAGGCCAGGGCCGAAGTCTCTCCCATGGAGCCGGGGATAGTTCCTAAAAATGATTGCATCCAGCTCACCGAGACGGACTCCATTCCGGTTCCCGGTGCTGCGGCGGCCAGTTGGCTCAGTACGGTGGCACTGCTGATGCCGTCCACGGCAGTCCAGATAGCGTCCCCCGACATCTGGGCCGGATAGGCGAAATAGATAAAGGCGCGGGCGGCCAGGGCCGGGTTCATAAAGTTGCGGCCCACACCACCAAAGACCTCCTTGGCAAAAATGACTCCAAAGCTGATACCCATGGCCACCTGCCACAGGGGAATGGTGGGTGGCAGGATCAGGGCAAAGAGGAGGCTGGTAACCAGAAAGGCTTCTGAAAATTCATGGCCCCGGACCAGATTAAAGACCGCCTCCCAGATAGAACCCACCAGCAGGGTAACCAGATAGACTGGCAGGAAGTAGAGGGCACCGTGGCAGAAGTTGGAAAGGAAGCTGCCTGGATCGTAGCCGATAAGGGACATAATCCAGCCCCGCCAGCCCGTGCCTTCCGTCATCCCCAGATGCTGCATGGCAAGATTAGCCTGATATCCGGTATTCCACATGGCCATAAGGACGCAGGGGATCAGGGCCACAATCACCATGACCATGATCCGCTTCAGGTCCATGCCATCCCGGACATGGGGAGCAGAGGCTGTGGTACTGCTGCTGCCAAAGAGAAAAGAGTCGAAGGCCTCGTACAGGGGATACCATTTCTCAAAACGAGCCCCCGGCTCAAAGTGGCGTCCGACCTTGTCAGATAGCGTGCGAAGTGCTTTCATTGGTGTGCTGTTTCCTTTGCATATGATCCAGGTAAGGTGCTGTCCTGGGGTATCTATTTTATGTCTGGTTGTTACTACTGTTTAGTCTCCACGCTCAAGTGCCGTGAGCACCTGACGCAGGGAGTGGCCAAATTCGTTTTTGCCGGGACAGACAAAACTGCACAGGGCAAGATCCTCTTCGATGAGTTCCAGGCAGCCAAGATCCCGCGATTTTTCTGTGTCTCCAATGGCAACGGCCTTGAGCAGAGAGGTGGCGATGATATCAAGGGGCATAACCTGCTCGTAGGTACCCAAAGGATATATGGCCCGTCTGCCGCCCCACAGTGCAGTGCTAAAGGGCAACCGTAAGCCCTTTTTCAGAGCTGAGGCGAAGAGGGGGATGATGGAGAAACGATCACTGCCGGGGCTTACCCAGTTGAGAAAAGAGCGGCCGCTGCTCTCTTCGATAACCGAGACCTGATTATGGTATCTGCCCAGAAAACTGCGC
>CAYWMZ010000449.1:0-2674 GCA_964459485.1 uncultured Desulfocapsa sp.
AGATGGAGAAGAGCTCTCCCCTGAGGAGCACCACTCCTGTTCGGATGTGAGTGAGATCGTAGGCACTGAGCGTTGGTGATACATGATACAGTCCGCCGAGTGAATTAAACTATAGACCAAGGAGGTTTTTATGGCTCATTCATGTAAAACATGTGGTGCAGTTGCCGATTCACCTGGGCGTCTCTGTAGTCCCTGTGATGATAAAGAGGAATCTTGTAATTTTTGCGGGCCCCCGGAAGTGGACAGTAAACACGTCTGTACGGATAAGCTGGCGGAAATGAAATTTGTGTGCGGAGGTTGCGGCAGAGTTGCCCTTGAGGAGGCAAATGTTTGTAGCCCTCAACCAATTGTTGGCTGACCTGAATGTCCTCCACCCTTTTCTTTGGGATAACTATACGGCAGATCAAAGCAAATGATCTGCCGTATTTTTTTAAGCTAATTAATTCAAGATGATTTCAAAGAGAATGCTGGGGAAGAGTTCTTTAAGTTCCCTGTCAATGTTCTGTCTAAAACCCTGTATCTCCCCTGCCCGCAATGGGCTGATCAGATCTGTATTGAGATAGACCATCACACAGCTGCAATTCACGAGCTAATCGTTGCTGTTTTCTGTCAATGCAGTCCTGAAGTCGGAGCCACTGGGATTTTGAAAAACCCGCAGTTCAAAATAGGGCAAGGCCGCCAGCAGATGATCAAAGATATCGGACTGAATAGCCTCGTAGTTGGCCCAGACCTGATCCTTGCTGAAGACATAGATTTCAAGGGGAAGGCCGGTTGGGCCGGGGGCTAGCTGTCGTACCAGGAAGGTCATATTGGTGTGAATCTGGGGGTGTTGCCGAAGGTACTCCTGGGTGTAGGCACGGAAAACACCTATGTTGGTCTGGTTACGGCCATTGATAACGGGGCCCTCTTCCAGATTGTGCCGTTTGTTGTAAGACTCTATCTCCTGCTGCTTTGGCTGCAAATATTTTTCCAGTATTCTGATTTTCCCTAGTTTTTCAATGGCCTCTTTAGACATAAAATGGATGCTGCCCATATCTATATTGATGGCTCGTTTGATCCGGCGACCACCCGATTCACTCATCCCCCGCCAGTTCTTAAAGGAGTTGGATATCAGTCCGTAGGTGGGGATGGAGGTGACGGTCTTGTCCCAGTTCTGGACCCGGACACAGTGGATGGAGATATCAATCACATCTCCGTCAGCTCCGTATTTAGGCATCTCAATCCAGTCCCCCACCTGTACCATATCGGTGGTTGTGAGCTGGATATTGGCCACAAAGCCCAGCAACACGTCCTTGAAGAGCAGCAGAATGATGGCGGTGAGGCCACCGAGGAGACTGAGAAGTCCCCAGGGTGAGCGATTGGTGACAATGGCCACCACAAAAATACCGCAAAAAAGCAAGGTGATAATACGCACGATCTCAGTGTAGCCACGGATGGTACTGCGATAGCGTTTGGAAATTCCCGGAACAACAGAGCTTATGGAACTGAGCAGGGCATTAAAACTCAAGGTGGCAACGACCACCACCCCAATGAGAAGGAGGCGTGACAGCACTTCAGAGAAGCCTGAGTCTCTGCGCAGCAGGAGTTCCTGGGATACAGAAATGACAAGGATTGGGACAAACCAGCTGAGTTTGTGAAAGAAACCATGCTTCACCAGGAGGTCGTCCCAGTGAAATTTGTTTTTATGAAGGATGGAAACCAGAATTGGCAGAATCTTACGGCGGACAAGCCAGGTAATCAGCAGGGCCAAGCTCAGGATCGCAAGGACGATAAGGGCGATGGCCCCAACTTCTGCGATAGCCTTTTCCAGGCCCAGCTTAATAAGCCAGTTGGTGAGGAGTATCTGATGCATAGCTGTTATTCGTTCAGGTGGATGGTTTCGTATTCATTTTCCAGAAGATCGGCCTGGAGCCAGCCCCGATTAAGGGACTGGCCACAGTGAATGATCAGTTTGCATACCTCAGTCGCCTGCATTGCGGCCACCAGGGCAACCGTCATGGGGAGCACAGTGGGTGTCTGTTCTGCTTCTTTCTGCCCTGGATAATGTTTCTCTATAAGCGAGCTGTTCTGCTGTTTATCAAGGCCAACCTTGCCATACCACCTGTTCACCGCTGCATGAACAAGGGGGATATTGTCACTGCTGCACAGTGCGGAGAGCCGTTTGCGGGCCTCTGCCGAATCCAATGCGTCAACGACTACTTCGGCCTGCTGGGTGGAACTATTATCAAAAGCATTACAGTGGCGGGAAATCTCCATTGTGGGGTTTATCCCCTTGAGCTCCCGGGCCAAAACTTCAACCTTATTACAGTTCAGGTACTTTGTATTGCAGAATATCTGGCGGTTGAGATTAGACTCTGAAAAACGATCTGGATCGGTGAGGATGAGGCGGCCGACACCCAGCCTGGCCAGGATCTCGGCACATCTGCCGCCAAGTCCGCCGCAACCAATAATGGCCACTGTGCTACGCAGAAGTGCGAGTTGCTGCTCACAGGAAAGGCCGTTTCGTGTATAACGTTTGGGGAAGATGCCATTTCCCAGGGCAATCCCTTCCACCTGCCTCGTGAGACAATCTAAATCGGCGGCTATGCCCTGCACCACAGTAAGTGCAATACAGCTCCCCTGCGCCCCTTTACGGAGAGCAGAGAGGATGGCCCGAGGCTCAGCCACCGCCAAT
>CAYWMZ010000450.1:0-2666 GCA_964459485.1 uncultured Desulfocapsa sp.
GGTGCTGGTAAATATGATGGTTCCCCGAAAGACTTGGAAATAGAGATATCGGAAGGAACCGAAATTCCCATATCTGTGAAGGCATCAGACTTTCTTGCCGCTGATATGAATGCCGCTATCTCTTCCACTGACGGGGCTACACTCCTCTCAAGTCTTAATGGCGGAGCCGGTGTTACTGCCGGAGTTTTTTCGATAACAGACAGGTCAGGAGCGTCCGCCAATATAACGATTACAGCACCTATGGCGGCAACTGGAGATGTGGAAGATGTCATAACTGCTATTAACGGTGCAGGGTTAAATATCACGGCCTCGGTTTCTGCTGACGGAACAGCGCTTGTATTGACAGATTCCACCAGCCCGCCGACAGGTCCCCTTACGGTAGCGTCAAATGCGGTATCCCAAGCTCTCGGCATTGATGGCTCTCGAAATACATCTACCTTCACAGGTGATGATCTGGATCCGGATGTGACAGGCGAGACATTGATATCAAGCCTTTATGGAGGTAAGGGACTTACTCTTGACAACATAGTCTTGAAAAACGGTTCTGCCTCCGCAACGGTAACCCTAAGCGCTCAGACAACCGTGCAGCAAGTTATAACAGCCATTAACCTGGCAGGTGCTCCGATTAACGTTTCTGCCTCGATAGATTCAGCCGGCAGGACATTGAATTTGGCCTCATCTGTTGCTTCCACCGTGGCCTATGCAGAGGAAGAGGGGAACGGAAGCACAGCGGAACTTCTTGGAATAGGGGGAGGCAGAAACGTTATAAAAAACCTTCAGCTCTTGTCGAGCGCCATGAAAAATAACGATACCGAAGGTATCCTTGGGGTTATGGGGCTTCTTGACGAAGGCATGGATACGGTCAATTCTTCACGGGGTTCCGTTGGAGCGAAGGCTAATCAGGTCAGAGTGACACGAGGTTTTGAAGATCAGGCGGTGTTCGATAATAAGAGAGTTAAGTCTCAAATTGAGGACGCTGACATGGTCGAAGCGGCTAGCGAGCTTGTCATGTTGCAAACAGCTTATCAGGCTACCCTGAAAGCGTCTGCGGCCATTATTCAACCAAGTCTTCTTGACTTCATCTGACAATGAGTGGCAGTATGGAAACAATTGATATCGACAGCAATTCGCCATGGAGGGTTTGTTATGCTGGTCTTGACGAGGAAGCTGGGCGAGTCGGTGACCATCGGGGACGAGGTGAAAATCTCGGTCATAGAGATCAAGGGTCGTCAGGTTCGTCTCGGAATCGAAGCTCCCAGGCATATGACGATTCATCGGGAAGAGGTCTACACCAAAATTCAAGAGGAGAACAGGCGCGCGGCCTCAGCGAAGGCTGTCAACATGGAGAGCCTGATAAAGCTCTTTCCCCCTCCAGAAGAGAAGGGGAAAAAATGAAAATAAATACCGCAAGGCTCGGCGAGGTCGAGATAAACGAAGAAGATATCCTCACTTTTGAAGACGGCTTGATTGGGTTTTCGGAGTTCACAAAATGTATTGAACTTAAGATGATGGAAGACTCTCCAATAAAACTTTTGCAGTCCTTGGACAATCAAAATCTTGCGTTTTTCGTTGTGGATCCAAGGCTTTTCGCTCCTGAGTATATCGTCGATATAACTAAAGAACAGGTAGAAAGTGTTGGAGCGAAAACTATCAATGAGATGGAAGTAAGGGCTATTGTCACTATTCCTGACAATCCGTATGAAATGACAGCCAATCTTCAGGGACCTCTGGTTATCTGCAAAAAATCTTGTCTTGCAAGGCAGATAGTTAACCATAATCAAGACTACACCACAAAGCACAGAATGCTTACCGATCAGCAAAAGGGGCTTGCACTGCAATAGGTCGTACTCCCGCGCTGGTGCCTTCCTTATGACTGTGGCGTTATAGTGCAATGGATTGTTATATAGTGATTTGAGGTTTCTCCCGAAGTTGAAATCATGTGAATCTATGTGCTCATTCTGGCATCTACACATGTGGATACGGTAATATAGAGCTTCACAGCAAGTAGTATCCGGTAAAACACTATGAGGGAGAGTTTAATAAGATGAGCGTAACGGCTGATAAAAGCATCGACTGCAAGGGGCTGTCTTGCCCTGAGCCGATTCTTCACACAAAAATGGCGATTAACAAGCTGGACTCCGGTCAGGTTCTGGAAGTTTTTGCTACAGATCCCGGTTCGATAAACGATATGGACGCTTGGTCAAAGAGGACAGGCAACCCTATTCTCGAATCTAACGAAAACGATGGCGTATATCAGTTTTTTATAAAAAAGGCGTGAGCTTGATAATACTGGGGTAAGGAGTCAAGGAATGGCGGAAAATGCAAAAAGAATAGCGATGGTCGCATCTAAGGGAACAATGGATATGGCATACCCGCCACTTATTCTTGCTTCAACTGCGGCGGCTATGGATATGGAAGCGGGTATATTTTTTACTTTCTATGGTCTGGATATAATCAATAAACACAAATATAAATCACTAAAAGTTCCTCCACTTGCAAACCCAGCAATGCCCGACCCTATCCCCGGTATTTCTGTACCCAATATAATCGGAGTCCTTCCTGGGATGACAACTGTGGCGACATCTATGATGAAAAGCTGGATGGGGAAGGCGAACGTAGCCACCATCCCCAAGCTTGTCGAGTCTTGTCAAATGGCGGGTGTAAGG
>CAYWMZ010000451.1:0-2665 GCA_964459485.1 uncultured Desulfocapsa sp.
CACTATGATGTGGGCGGGGGCTCGGCCCAAAAGGGCCTGTCGTTTGAAGATGGGAATGGCAGCCTGGATCACCTGGAAGACTCCCATGCTGTTCACCTCTGTTACCTGACGAAATTTGGTCTCGTCAAGTTTCTCCAGGGTGGCCACATGGGCAAGGCCCGCATTGGGCACCAGAATATCCAGTCCGCCACATTCTGTGACTATGGTCTGCATTCCCGCGAGAACGGCGGATCTGTCGGTGACATCCATAACCAGACTCCCAATCCGTTCTGCCGGAAACTCCTGTTTCAGGAGATCACAGACCTTGTTTAACCTGTCCGTATTGAGATCAGAGAGATAGACATGGGCCCCGGCAGCGAGAAGCATCCGCCCAATACCACAGGCGATGGCACCACCACCTCCGGTTACCATGGCCACCTGTCCGCTGAGGGGCAGAGGAGAACCTTTGCCTAGTTTGACCTGTTCCAGACTCCAGTACTCCATGTCAAAGATATGGGCAGCATCGAGTTCGTTGTAGGGGGCAATGGCACTGCCCTTCTGTTTGGCAAGCAGGGTGTGCAGGGCGATATCGGCTGCAATCTGGGCTGCCTTCTCGCTGTGGCCGCAGGTGATGAGCCCTAGACCCGGTACCAGGATAACCCGGGGCTTGGGATCGAGACAAATACGCTGGATAGCTTTGTCCTGCACCTGCTTTTGAAAGTAGGCCAGATAGTCATTTTCGTATTGGGTACAGGCGGCAGCAAGGGTTTGGCTCAGCGCCTTTTCATCCTTACTTTCTGCAAAATCCAGCCACAGAGGATAGTTTTTGGTGCGTATAACATGGTCGGGGGTGAGGACTCCTGTACTGTAACGTGACCTGGCACCCTCTTCTGCCAGACAATCAAGAATCTTCTGATCCTGATCAAGGTGTAAATAGAATGGCCTTGCAACCTTATCCTCACTGATATGCAGCGCACCACGGATGATGGGCAGGATGGTATGGGCATCGAGCGTAGCGGGTGCTGCTGTGCGATGGCTCGCACGGGACGGTTGGGCCGCAGCAATATACTCTTCTGCCAGGGTCACATAGCGAATCATCTGGCCATAGGCCTCAGCACCGGTTGCACCAAAGGTGAAGATACCGTGGTTGAGGAGGATGATGGCCTCCATATCCGGTTGCTGCTCGTAGAGTTCCACCACCTTCTTGGCCAGTGGAAAACCGGGCATGATCCAGGGCAGGATACCGATTTTATCACCCAGAACATCCTTAATGCGCATTTCAGGCTGTGCCATATTGGTGAGGGTGACAATGGCATCGGCGTGGCTGTGGTCGATGAACTTATGGGGTAGAAAGGCGTGTACCAGGGTCTCGATGGAGGGCCCAGGAGCACTGGAATCCAGCATATGGGTCTTAAACTGATTTACCATCTCCTCGTCACTGAGGCTCTCCAGGCTGCGGAGTCGTTTCAGGTAGTCGAGGTCAAGGGCCGGAAATCCCTGGGGCTCAATGGTGCCAAGATCCCAGCCGGAGCCCTTGATGTAGAGGACATCGCAGCTTTCGCCCAGGAGGGTGCTGATACTGGATTTTACTGAGGTCTTGCCGCCGCCATGCAGTACAAGATCTGCCTCCTGGCCAATCAGGCGGGAGGTGTAGCTGCGCATGGCGAGATCGCTGTTGCAGTTATCAAGGGACTGGGCGTAGCGGCTGGCGTCGTTTTCTGTGTATCTGTTCTTCATATATTGGCGGCTGGTGATGGGGGTTCGGTGTTGGCGTGCGGCACTATTAGCTGTGATTGTTTTGCTTAGGTGGGCCTAGTTACTGTAGGCACTGATCTCTGCCATCAGGGAGCCAAAAAGCTCTTCATAACGGGGAATGGCCTTGCGTAGCACAGTGAGAATCTCGGGGATCTCGCTGTCATTGACCACCAGATTTGCCGAATTGGCCAGGGCTTGAAGATTGTACAGGGTGGAAAACTCCGGCCCAATAAGAATGTAGAAGATAAAACGGCGTTTCAGCATGGACATGTTGCACATAAAGTGGTGGAAAGGGGATTTCTTCAGACCACCAAGGTAGAAATCGGAGTGGAGGATAACACTGGCGTAGTTGACAAACTGCATCTTTTCCATGGCCTCTTCATCAGAGACGGCAAAACTTGCCTGATAGCCGATACTTTCCACGGCCTTGATCACCTGATCCCTCTCGGCACCGGGGGGCACGAGGATCAAGGTCTGAGGGATATCCTCAACAACCTCTTCCTCTTCAAAGGTACCATCTTTGAGCCAGCTCACGTCGGGGGCAGAGGGCGGTTTGACACTGTTGGCTACCGGTTTTTTTGTGGGTTGCTTCGTGGGATCCAGACAATCTTTATCCAGCACTATGGCCTCACCGCACTGGGGGCAGGGGAGACGCAGCAGACGTCCGGAGGCCAGTTGCTGGACACCTTTTCTGATATTGTCACTGAGCTTGAGTCTCTTGCCACAGTTTTGGCATGTTATGGTCATTGTAGTCCTCCTTACCAGCGGGTTTGTTCTTCTTCTTCCATGGCCAGGCCGGAGAGTGACGAGGTCGCCTCACCACGTGATGACTTGATAGTATCCAGGCCCCTGGCAACTTCATTGCGATACGATGCATACCGTATTGCGGTTTTTTCGGTGATGAGTTCGGACTCGTAGAGTTCGAGGATAT
>CAYWMZ010000452.1:0-2663 GCA_964459485.1 uncultured Desulfocapsa sp.
GAGGAGAGTGGACGGAAATGCTGACAGGACATCCTTATGCCATGTTTATGTCGTTTAGCAAGGCCCAGGAATTTTCCTGTGAAGTCTTAAAGAGGTGGTTGGCACTGTTGCTCAAGGCGGAGTTTAGACTGAAAGGGAGTCCCCTGCCGCAGGAATTGGTTTTAGAGGAGCTTTTTTTAACCATGCTTAAGGATAAACGGCACTAGTATTGATAAAAAACCGGATACTCCGTATGATACTGTATTGTGGAAACACACCGTTGCGGGTGTATGGCGTAACCTATAAGGAATTTTACACAGTAGATAATGAGTGACCAAAAAGGATCGGTGGCAACCAGGGAGCGCACTGAAATTCGAGAGCCTTCCCTCCATAAGGTGTTGCTGCACAATGATGACTACACCTCCATGGAATTTGTAGTGGCTATTCTGGAAAAGGTCTTCCGGAAGAACACCTCTGAGGCCAGTAAGATTATGTTGAACGTGCACCAGGAGGGAGTTGGGATTGCCGGTGTCTACACCTATGAAATTTGTGAAACCAAGGTGGCCATTGTTCACGATCTGGCCAGGCAGAGTGAATTTCCCTTACGTTGCAGTATAGAGAGAGTCTAACCCGACAAGCCGGAAAACTTTTAGATTCCCTGGATAAGTACCTTGTGGGTGCTTATAAGTATGAGACATAAAGGGGAAACTATGTTTTCTTGTTTTTTTTTTATTTTCCCGTGGAGTAAGGCACTAAACAGATATGATAAGTAAAGCACTGGAAACAGCCCTGGTACGGGCCATACGAGAGGCAAAGGAGCACAGGCACGAGTATGTCACCGTGGAACATATGCTCTACGGATTGTTGTACGATGAGCTGGCAACCTATATTATTCAGGAGTGCGGTGGTTCTCCAGACAATTTAAAGACCCGTCTCGAATCCTTCTTCTCAGGTGAACTTCCCGTCCACAGCCCTGCCATTCAGGGCGAACCGGCCCAGACCGTGGCCTTTAATCGTGTCTTGCAGCGGGCCGTGGCCCATGTGCAGAGTTGCGGTAAAAAGGAGGTGGATTCTGGAGATGTTCTGGTCTCCATATTCTCCGAGGCCGAATCCCATGCCGTCTTTTTTCTTGGCTCTGAGGGGCTGGGCAGGATGTCTGTGGTGGAATTTATTTCCCATGCCCTGCCGGAAGGCCTCCAGAAAGAGCCGTTGCCAAGAATGCCGGACGGGAATGGTGCCTCCAAAAAAGAGGATAAGGACGAAAAGATCCTCAAGGAGTTCACCGTCAACTACGCCCACGTTGCAGCAGAGGGGAAGTTTGATCCCCTTGTTGGCCGCAATGTCGAAGTCAAGCGGATGATGCAGGTACTGTGTCGGCGCAAGAAGAACAACCCCCTACTGGTTGGGGAACCGGGCGTTGGCAAGACCGCCATCGCCGAAGGGCTGGCCCTGCTGATCCATGAAGATACTGTTGCTCGGGAGGATGGCGGCAAGGCCTTGGTTCCGGATCTGCTCCAGGATGTGGAAATATACCTGCTCGACATGGGCAATATGGTGGCTGGCACCAAGTACCGTGGTGATTTTGAAAAACGGATTAAAGGTGTTATCTCGGCCATCGAACGAAAAGACAGGGCCATCCTCTTTATTGATGAGATGCATACCATTGTTGGGGCCGGTGCCACCAGCGGCGGTTCCATGGATGCCTCCAATCTCTTAAAGCCTGCCCTCCAGGCGGGGAGTCTGCGCTGTATCGGCTCCACCACCTATGAAGAGTATAAGAACCACATCGAAAAGGACCGGGCCCTGTCCCGCAGGTTCCAGAAGATAGATATCGAAGAGCCCTCGGTGGATGAGACCAGGCGGATTCTTCAAGGGCTGCAGTCTCGCTATGAGGAACATCACCATGTCAGTTATTCAAAACCCGCCATTCGGGCCACAGCGGAGCTTGCCGACCGTTATATCAATGATCGCTTCCTGCCCGATAAGGCCATTGATATCTTAGATGAAGTCGGATCCGCCTTTCGTATGGCCGGAAAGCATGGCAAAGTCGTTAAGGTTCGTGATGTGGAGCAGGTGGTGTCTCGTATGGCAAGGGTTCCCGCCAAGAGCGGATCCAGTGCTGAACTTTCCTCTTTGCAGGGGCTTGCGGACTCCATGAAAGCGGTTATTTTTGGTCAGGATGCAGCGATTGAGGCTGTGGTTAAGGCAGTTAAACGCTCTCGGGCAGGCCTTGGCAATCCCGACAGTCCCACCGGCAGTTTTCTCTTTGCAGGTCCCACCGGGGTTGGCAAGACAGAGGTTGCCCGGCAGCTGGCGACACAACTCTCCATCCACTTTGAGCGTTTTGATATGAGTGAGTATATGGAGAAACATGCTGTGGCCAGGCTTATCGGGGCACCTCCCGGCTATGTGGGGTTTGATCAGGGGGGGCTCCTCACCGAGTCCATCCGCAAACATCCCTAGTCGCTCTTGCTGCTCGATGAGATCGAAAAGGCCCATCCCGATATCTTCTCCATCCTGCTTCAGGTAATGGATCACTCCACTCTGACGGATAACTCCGGGAGGAAGGCGGATTTCCGCAATGTCATTATCATTATGACCAGTAATGCCGGCACCCGGGAGATGTCTGCGGCCCCCATCGGTTTTGTGGCGGAGACCAAAGGGCGAGAACAGAAGGCCCTGAA
>CAYWMZ010000453.1:0-2659 GCA_964459485.1 uncultured Desulfocapsa sp.
TTGACACCAATTCATGTGTGCTTATCATTTTGGCCGACTTTTAGTAAAAATGCAACGGAATTGGGGGCTGTCACCCCTTTGTTTTATTTGAAATAGCAAGAGGAGAGAAAAATGAGTGATCAGGCAACAACCCATGAGTTTCAAGCAGAAACCAAGAAACTGTTAGATATAGTAATTAATTCGCTCTACACCGAGCGGGATATCTTTATTCGTGAACTTATTTCCAACAGCTCAGATGCTTTGGAGAAGATGCGTCACGAGAGCCTCACCAAGGAAGAGGTCTTTGATGATCATGTGCCACTTGAGGTGACTATTGATCTTGATGAAGAGAAACACACCCTGACCATAACAGATACCGGGATAGGTATGACCCGGGCCGAGCTTGAGACCAACCTGGGAACCATTGCCCATTCTGGTTCCGGCAAATTTGTGGCGGAACTGGCAGAGGCGGCACGAAAGGATATTAACCTGATCGGTCAGTTTGGCGTCGGGTTTTATGCGGCCTTTATGGCGGGAACCAAGGTTACGGTGCAGAGCCGTTCCTGGGATGGTTCCGAAGGAAATGAGTGGGTCTCTGAGGGGGCCGGCAGCTTTAGTATCTCTGAACTGCCGGGGCTGCATCGGGGCACCAAGATCATCATTGAACTCAAAGATGATGCCCATGATTATGACAAGAAGTGGAAGGTGGAGAGCATTATCAAGCAGTATTCCACCTTTGTTCCCTTTCCCATCAAGCTCGAAGGGGAGACAGTGAATACCGTTCAGGCCATCTGGACCAGAAGTAAAAGTGAGATCACAGATGAAGAGTATAACGATTTTTATAAGTTTGTGGGCAATGCCTCCGATGAACCCCTGTTTCGTCTCCATTTCTCCGTGGATGCTCCCCTTGCCATCAACGCCGTACTCTTTACTCCCAAAGAAAATTTTGAGTCCATGGGCTTTGGCCGGGTGGAACCGGGGGTAAACCTCTACTGTCAGCGGATACTCATCGATCAGCATTCCGAGAATATTCTTCCCGAATGGCTGCGGTACCTAAAGGGAGTGGTGGACAGCGAAGATCTGCCCCTCAATATCTCCCGCCAGGCCTTGCAGGACAACGCCCTGGTTATGAAACTGCGCAAGGTGATCACCAAACGTTATCTGAAGTCCCTAGCCGAAGAGTCCAAACGGGATGTTGCCTCCTATCTTGAGTTCTGGAAGACCTTCGGAATTTACATAAAAGAGGGTGTTACCTCCGATTATGAGTTCCAAAAAGAGCTGGCGCAACTGGTTCGTTTCGAGTCTTCCAGTTCAGAGGATGGTAAACCCACCTCCCTTGCGGAGTATGTGGAACGTATGGGAGATGCCCAAGAGGAAATCTACTATATCAACGGCCCTAATCGTGCTGCCATCGAGGCTGGCCCCTATGTTGAGATGTTCAATAAGAAGGATATTGAAATCATCTACACCATGGAGCCCATTGATGACTTTGTGCTGAACCACTTAGGTGAGTTTGACGGCAAAAAACTGGTTTCAGCAGATCGGGCTGATCTTGATCTCTCTAAGAGCGGTGACGCAGAGAGTGATGATGATACAGCTGAAAAAATGAGCGACAAGGACAGCGAAGATCTTGTGGCCTGGCTCAAGAAGAGCCTGGACGACAAGGTGGCCGATGTGATCGAGTCCAAGCGACTTGTGGACTCTCCTGCCATGATCGTCAACCCCGACGGCTATATGACCTCCTCCATGGAGCGCATTATGGCGGCCAGCCGTATGGAGAAGGGGCTGACCCCTGAGGCCAGTAAGAAGAACCTGGAGATCAACCTTGCCAGCCCCTTGATTAAACAGCTGGCAGCCCTGGTCAAGAGCGATGAAGCCTTTGCCGCTGATGTTGCCGCTCAGATCTATGACAATGCCATGATTCAGGCAGGGCTCGTGGTGGATCCCATGGTGATGGTGGAGAGGAACTATAAGATTCTTGGCAAGGCTGTGGGTGTTTGATCCACATATGTATTGAAAAAAGCCTGACTCCACGCTATAGAACGGTTGAGGCGTTTTAGCAGCAGACTCAACCGTTCTATCTTTTTTTAGTGAGAGATATCTATGTTTCCTACACTTCGTCCTGTCTTTTATGGGCTTGTATTTCTTCTGGCCCTTGTTCTTGCCGGCTGTTCAGGCACCCCGACCCGTCATCTGGTATCCGATGTCTGTATGATCAAGACTGGTCAGACCAGTCGTCAGGAAGTTCTTACCCTTATGGGAGACCCCGATTCCAAACGTATGGTGAATCCGGGTGTTGAGGAGTGGGTCTACTACGAGGAAGATCGATCCATGATGCAGGACACTCCCCTGGTTGGCGGGGCCTTTGATGCAAATGGCTACAATATGGTGCGTATAGTCCTTGCAAAGGGTATCGTGGTCAGTTGCCGTTACAGTGGCTTTGAGAGCGATGAATTTGACTGGCAGGATGATTATTCCTGGCAGGAGACTGAGAAAAAAAAGGCCGCAGAACAAAAACCTGTGATAGAAAAGAAGTGATAGACCGCTTCAGTACGGCGCGGCAGCGCATGGTGCAGGAGCAACTCCTGAAGCGTGGGGTCACTGACCCTGGAGTGCTGGAGGCAATGGCAGATCTGCCCCGGCACCTCTTTGTCGACGATGCCTTGCAGGCTAAGGCATA
>CAYWMZ010000454.1:0-2655 GCA_964459485.1 uncultured Desulfocapsa sp.
CCTGCATCCGGATCGGGATTCACAGCGCAATCGCCATAGACCAGAACCCGGGTGTTAAAACACATCAGAAAGACAGATGAGACCACGGAGGTTCCGGGGACGGTCTTGATAATTTGCAGTGCCGGACGGATGGTATCGGCGGTGGTATGGACGGCACCAGAGACCATGCCGTCGGCCAGACCGGTATGAACCATCATGGTTCCAAAGTAGGATGGATTCGTAAGGGCATCTCGTGCCCCATCCATGGTCATGTTCTTCTGTTTGCGAAGTTGATAGAGCTCTTTGATAAAGGTAGGGGTCAGGTCGGAATCTGCCGGATCAACCAGATTTGCACCACCGATATCCAGGCCAAGGGAGGCGGCATGGGCGGCAACCTTGGCTGGATCTCCCAGAAGAGTGATATCCACCACGTTACGTCTCAGGAGGATCTCGACTGCCCTTAGAATACGTTCATCCCCGGACTCGGGAAGAACGATATGTTTACGATGGGCCCTGGCTCGTTCAAAGAGGCCATACTCAAACATCACCGGAGTCACACTGGTCGGAGTGCTGAGGGCCAGGCTCTTCTTTAATCTCACAGTGTCAACGGAGGCTTCAAAGAGGCCGAGGGCCAGGGCAATCTTCCGCTCGTCCCCCGGATTGATCAGGGCAGGAACCGCTGTTACGTTATGGGTGGTACTGTAGGTGTCACTGTCCACACTGAGTAGGGGAATGGTCTGTTCACGGCCACTGAAGAGGCGCATGGTATTTTCCCCTGGTTGGAAGCCACCGGAAAGTAGAATACCAGCCACATTGGGGTAGTTTGCAGAGAACAGGGTGGAGAGAGAGGCCAGGATGATGTCGTCCCGGTCACCGGGGACGATGATAAGGTCTCCGTCTTCCACATGACTCAGGAAATGTTCCATGGTCATGGCCGCAATCTTAAGCTGTTTGACTATGCGATCCATGCCGTCCTGGCGACCGAGCACGTTGCTACAGCCCAGGGCTTTGCTGATATCGGCCACCGAGGGCTTATCCAGTTCGGAGTTTTCGGGGAGTAGGAATACCGGAACGCCTGTGGCCTCATCCGGGTCTTCAAGCTCCACCTCAAGCACACCGATGGTATCTTCTGCCATACGATTGACAAAGGTGGCAAAGTGGCTGCATCCCGTTTCGGCAATGGCATCTTCGGTTATGGTGATTTCTCTTGCAATATCACGGGGAGACTGATCCATCCCGTTCAGGACAGCGAGGAAGGGGCAGCCAAGGTTTTTGGCGATCTCGATGTTGATATCCACATCAAAGGCGGAAAGAAAAGAGGTGGAGTTCAGGCCCTGACAGAGGACAAAATCATACTTTTCCTTCAGACCGTTGAGGCGTTTGAGAAGCTCCTCGTAGAAGAATTTAATGCGCCCTTCGGCCACAAAACCCTTAACCTCAGAGGCGAGAAAACCGTAGCTCTCAGCATAGTCCATACCTGGGCAGTAGCGTCCCCGAATAAGATCGATATCGGGATCCGTTTCCTGCTCGGTATCGATGACTGGACGAAAAAAGGCCACACTGCCAAGCGATCTACTCAGAAACTCCATAATCCCCAGGGTGATCACCAATTTTCCGGCATCAGCTTCCAGGGAGGCGATATAGAGAGTGTTGGCCTGCATGGGGAGAACTCTCGGTTAAGGGGAAAAAGTTTTCAGTTAACAGTGTTCACACTTCAGTAAAAACAGGTTCTTACTCCCACTCAATGGTGGCAGGAGGCTTAGAGGAGATATCCAGAACTACACGGTTGACCCCTCGTACTTCATTAATGATGCGACTGGAAATTTCGCCCAGAAGTTCATAGGGAAGTTTTGACCAGTCAGCGGTCATGGCGTCTTTGGAGTCCACGGAGCGCAGGGCAATCACGTTTTCATAGGTACGGTTATCCCCCATAACCCCAACGGTTTGAATGGGCAGGAGGACGGCAAAGGATTGCCACACCTTACGGTACCAGCCGCTCTTTTTCATCTCTTCCAGGACAATAACATCGGCCTGACGCAGGATATCGAGTCGTTCTCTGTTGACCTCGCCCATGATACGGATACCAAGACCGGGGCCGGGGAAGGGCTGGCGGTAAATGGCCTCTTCCGGCAGTCCCAGTTCCAGGCCAAGTTCCCGTACCTCATCTTTAAAGAGTTCCCGCAGGGGTTCGATCAGATCAAGCTTCATTATTTCCGGCAGACCGCCCACGTTGTGATGGGATTTTATGGGGGCCTCACCCATAAAGGATACTGATTCGATCACATCGGGGTAGAGCGTTCCCTGGGCCAGGTAGTTTACCTCACCAAGCTTTGCGGCCTCTTCTTCAAAGATCTTGATAAAACCAAGGCCGATGCGTTTTCTTTTTATTTCAGGATCTAGTACCTGATCCAATTCGTCTAAGAAGAACTCCACTGCGTCCACATGGATCACTTTGAGTTGGCTCTTTTCACGAAAGAAACGCAGGATGGATTCGGACTCTCCAATACGCATTAAGCCGTTATCCACATAGATACAGGTGAGCTGATCACCAATGGCCTTGTGTACCAGAGCGGCGGTCACCGAAGAGTCCACACCGCCTGACAGGGCGCAGATCACCTTGTTGCCCCCCACCTTCTCTTGAATACCACGCACCGTGGATTCGATAAAGGAGGCCAT
>CAYWMZ010000455.1:0-2634 GCA_964459485.1 uncultured Desulfocapsa sp.
TCTTATCTATTCTGTTCTTTTCTTGTCTGTTCTCCGGCGTGACGTCACGTGACAGTGTGGTGTGATTGTCACGTGACACTGTTTTTTTATCATTGCTTTCTGAGGGGTTACGAATTTTTTGCCGATGTTTCTGTTGACGTTTTCGATCATTTTTTCGCCGTGACGCAAGTCTGTCTTCGCTCTGATACCTGCCCCAGTTTCTGATGAAGATTGTCCCATCCTTTTTGCCGGTCATCTCAAACCGGGCAAACAGGCTCAATCCCCGTTGAATAAGCTCAAGAGGAATACCCGTTATCATGCTTATGGTCTCATAGGTATACGGAACATCTTTAGAAATGCGCAGGTAACCGCGCTGTTCACACTTACCGGCTTCAGTGATCATCAGGATCCAGAGAAGAAAAAGAATATCCCCGTCCGGTTCCTGACGGATCATTTTTATTTTCGGGTGATCAAGGATATTGCACATGATTTTAATCCAGTCCATATTGTCAGCCCTCCATATCGTTGATGTTCGTCCTAGGTGTACCGGTTTCGATGAGTTTTCTGATATCTTCAACCCTCCATGCAGTGATCCTTGGCCCGAGCTTAATCGGCTGGGGAAACCGGCCTGATTTGACACCGGCCCACCAGGTGCTTTTTGAGACTGGAATGATGGCCGGAATGGGCGGTCTGCTTTTCGGGTCTCCGATGATGTGCGGCAAACGAAGAAAACCGGTCGCCGGCAATGAGTATGTTGCAAGTTCCATGTATCGTCCTCCTTATGCCTGTGACGTGTACTGTGTGCATGGCCCATCTGGGTTGCAATCAGATTGATCAGTGGCGGCCAGCCTCGCATGATTCTCAAGTTCCCGGCCCAACTGCTCCAGTTGTCCCTCAAACCACTGTTCGAAATTGCGTTTGAAATCAATTTCAAGGCCAAGTGCCTTGGCCCTTTGTTTGTACGATGTGTAAATTGTGTGCAGCTCCGGACGCATTGAGATCTGTATCCGGTGCCGAGCACTTTTTTTCTTTGTAATCTGTGCCATATAATCCACCTCCTTCTGAATTTGGTTGCAGATTCCAGGCAGTACACGGCGTACGTCGCCGGTATCAGCCGTGATCCGACAGGCGGGGAGCGGTACAAACAGGATGGGGTTAAGGCATGCGTGGTGGCCTGATTACCAGAGCCACAGCATCTTATGGTGACGGCAGGCAATCGGGCTTTTCCATGGAATGGAAAGCTGGCCTGCGGTCGGGTGATTTCTCCGGATACACTTCCCTCTTCGCTGCAACCATTGAGTCGACGCACCTCTAATGGCGCTGAGCAGGCTGCAGCATGAAGGCCTTGTATTCTGGAGACTTTTGATGCCTGATCCGGTGTCACTGCGGAACAGGGGTAGATCTACTCTGCCTCCATGCAGGCAGGTGACGAGTAGTATTTCCGGGGATGCATCCGCCACAAGTCACATTGACCGGATGTCGGGGCAGCTCTGTCATCTCGGGAGAGATGCAGGTGAGCAGCTCTTTTGGTCCTTCCCAACCGGCATGGCGGCACGGGAGGGGGATCCGTATACCTTTGTGTCCGATACGAATCGCGTCATCACGTCCGCTTTGGCAGGACAATGCCGAAAACGAATCGCGGACCGGATGCCCCTCTGTTGCCCGAGGGATCGGTCTTGCCAGGTGTTCACCATCCGAAGGCTGGGCATCGCCGTTTCGGATTGAATGTCATGTTTCTTAAAGTCTCGTGCTTTCTATAAGCCTTGACCCCGCCACATCGAACGGAATCAGTATGTATGAAAAATTATTACACCCGATCGGACATTGTTGTCAAGAAAAATTTACTTTTGAAAACAATTAGTTAACGGCGGCAGACTGGTGGCAGGTTCCGGGTGTAATTATCGTTGAAACCACAATTTTTTGTAATCCGGTAAAAATGATAGGATCACATTTGTTTTATTGTCGTATGGGGGCGTATTCTAATGTTACATCCTGAACATGATTGTTTTCTTTCCCGGTCGTTAACCGGTCCAGATAATCTGCCCAGGCCTGCATCATGTGAGCACGCTCCGGCAATCGTCGGGAACGATCATAGGCAGCTGCCACCTTGTCTCGCCGGGAATGCGCCAGCTGTAATTCAATTATTTCATGCTCCCAGCCATGTTCATGCAACAGAGTGGAGGCCATTGACCTGAATCCATGTGGAGTCATTTCTTCCTTGGTAAACCCCATGCGGCGCAATGCCCCTAAAACAGTATTGTTGCTCATCGGACGGGTATCAGTGCGAAGAGAGGGGAAGACATACATGCCTTGACCGGTGAGGGGATGAATCTCCTGCAGTACTTCAAGAGCCTGAGCAGCCAACGGGACAGTATGGTCGCGACGCATTTTCATTTTGGATCCAGGAATCCGCCATTCTTTTCTGATCCAGTTAATTTCCTTCCACTCGGCATGACGAATTTCCCCGGGACGACAAAAGGTCAAGGCAGAAAATTTCAGAGCACACCGGGTGACAAGGTCACCCTGGTATCCGTGGATAGCCCGCATTAGTTCTCCGACCTTTGCCGGATCAGTAATGGCGGCCATTCTTTTGGGCCGGGTAGGAGTAAGCGCACCTCGGAGATCTGCAGCAGGGTCTCTTTCTGCAACTCCCAC
>CAYWMZ010000456.1:0-2613 GCA_964459485.1 uncultured Desulfocapsa sp.
GGCAGGGGACGCCCTTCCTGCATGGTCTGAGTGAGAGATACGAGGCGGTCTTCGGTACCTGAGCCTTTGAGACGGAACTTGTGGTCAAAATCGGTGTAGCGGCCCACCGAGCCCTTAATCTTGTCTAGGGGGACAGTGGCTACCCCGCGTTTGACCGTTTTATAGGCCTTTTCGGTTTCACGGAGGGTGTCGAAGTCAGTTGTATTCCCGGAGGACTCACTGTCTTGTTTTTTTTTCCACCAGTTCGGTTTCAAAGAAAAAAAAGCCATAGCTATTCAGTACCTGAGTTTTGCGGATACGACTTATGCGCTCTGCGGGCTTGTTAAAAAAAGCATGTATGTGACCATGGACAAACCAGGCCGGTTGCTGCTTCTCGATCAGGGAGGCAAAGCTCCTGAATCCTTTGTGGCAGGGATCCTCCCTGTCGTGGACAAATCGGGGTGGTGCATGACTGATGATAATATCCACAGTGCGAAATTGTAACAGCTTGAACCAGAGGCTGCGAACAATTTTTTTCATCTCAGCTTCACTATACTGATTTGCCCCTCCGTTGTACCAGCGGCAGCCGCCAAGGCCCATGATTTTCAGGCCCTGTTCTGTTATAATTTTTGAGTGAATGTTGGTGCAGCCCACCGGCGGAGAGTTATGGTAGCGAATATCGTGGTTTCCCTCAATGTAGTAGAGGGGGACGTTGTGGCATTCCCGGAGTCTTGTTAGGTATTCAGGTGGCAAGTCGCCGCAGGCCAGGATACAGTCGGGTGCTGCAGGAAGGCATGAAGGAGAGGGGACGAGGAGATCTTTTTCCACCTTATCTGAGACTGAAAGAATCTTCATGGTCATGGCAGGAAGCAACTCCAATAAAAAAAAGGAGCTGATCCGTTGATCAACTCCTTGTAGATTTTTTAAAGATGGAATTTTGCTGACAGTATCTGTGGGCACATGCCATGTGAAAACAGATTTTAGAGCTTTTTGTGTACACGTTTGCACCTTGTTGTGCTTGGCTGATTCTCCTTAATTATCTTCCGGGAGTTCATGGCGTAACAGGCTCTCTTTAAGGGCTGTAACCTCCTGCTCAAGCTTTTTGACCTTTCTTCGATAGTAACTGGCCTGTTCTTCCGCCTCTTTAAAGCGAAGAATCAGTTGGCTGGTAAGGGGCTTTAGGATTGGCAGGTCGTTGTTGAGTAATGCCAGGCGCAGGGTGCGGTCTTTGACCATGATAACCCGGGTGGGTTCTAAGGCGATACCCGTGGCGCAGCGGGGAGCGTTGGTGAGTACTGCCATTTCTCCCAGGATGTCACCGCTGGACATCTTGGCAAGGACTTTTTCCTGGCCATTTTCATCTTTACAGACTTCAACAGATCCATTGATGATGATATAAATGAACTCGCCCTCTTCTCCTTCTTGAAAGAGGGCCTCTCCCGCTTCAAAATCTTTGGTGATAAACTTGGCGTTATCTGGCATGGCTTCCTTTTATGGTGACAAGAATGAATAATTGTATCTACTGCGATTTTTCTTTTTTTGATTGGGGGTTCGTTATAAAGTTGTGATTATCTCCTTTTAAGAATACTCAAAAGCCCATATGATGGGAAGGGCTTTTTCGAAAATATTTGAATTTGTAATAGTGCCTGGATGCTGAAATCGTTAGCTGTTGCCCCGTGCAGGAGCCAGGAGAGGAGTCTGTTTTTTTAACTACTGCTAGCGTTAGGGATTATGGAAAACTGTAAAAAGCAATTGATCCTGGCCTCTGCATCTCCAAGACGCCAGACCTACTTAAAAGACCTGGGACTCTCTTTTCAAATAGTGGTTGCAGAGATCGAAGAGAAGAGAGGGCATGGCGAAAGCGCCCGGGCCTATGTTCGGCGCCTGGCATCGGAGAAGGCGGCATGGGTGGCTAAAAGACATCATCAGGATTGGATCGTTGCCGCAGATACCGTGGTGGTTTATGGGGGCACGGTTCTTGAAAAGCCCGAAAGTGAGGCTGAGGCCGTGGCCATGTTAATGCGTTTATCTGGTAAAGAGCACAGGGTGCTGACCGGGCTCTGTCTTCTGAACAAGGGATTGGGCGTCGAAGATATTTGTCAGGTGAGTACGCAGGTTTCCTTTTGGGATGTGGGACGGAATTTAATTGAGGCCTATGTGCAGACAGGAGAGCCAATGGATAAGGCAGGGAGCTATGGTATTCAGGGGAAGGGTGCTTTTCTGGTACGAAAAATTTGCGGCTCCTACTCCAATGTGGTAGGTCTGCCCCTGGCTGAGTTTATGGAGTTGCTGGTAAGGAATCAATTACTCGACAATGGCTAACTGTCTTGTGCGACCCGACATGTCTTCAAGACCCTCCGGGGGAGGCCCCATATGGAGTAAATCCTCGCCTTAAGCTTGCAGAATAACAGGTGTCTTTCTTGACATTTGTCAGGATAGGGTGTAGCCCTATTAAGTAGGGGGTTTTTTTAATGGAATTGTTGTATAAATCCTTGAATTAAAGGTTTTTCTAAATCATTTATCCACATTTGGTATTTTTTTATGGCGCAGGGTGAGAGGCAACAAGAAATTCTGGATACATTAAAGTTGATTAATGCGGCTTCCACCGCCCTTCGCCTCTATCCGGAGGATTCA
>CAYWMZ010000457.1:0-2610 GCA_964459485.1 uncultured Desulfocapsa sp.
TGTGGCCTTGGCTTCTCTTTTCGGCAGGGCTTTCGATATCTACAGGCTCGGCGTTGGGTCTAATCCCATAAAGGTACCAAATGTTGTGTGGTTTTTCTCTGAAAAGCCTACTGTGAAACACTTTCACGTTAATTTGTAACTCCCATTTTCATGTCTTGAACAAACCTTTATTTTGGAGGGGAGTAAAAGGCATTTATTATTCTTTCATTTACGCCTTGCCAATCATTGGAGTTGTGCAAAGGGTTTTTGAAAGGTGAAACCCCTTCATTTACCTGGCAAGAAGACATGCTTTCTTAATCCCTCGTTTCTGAAAGCCATTGTTAACGCAAAAAGACAGGAGATTCCTACAGAACATTTGGTACCTTTATGGGATTAGACCCAATGATGAAGTTTATGATAAAATCCCGTTTTGTCGATAAAAAAGGGGCGGCAATTAAACCATGCCCCTTTATCTGCCTAATCTGTGAACGTACGGTTACCGCCTAACAACCACTCTCGTCACATAATTTTTTGATGTTACCACTGGTAAACCTAGCGCCGTAGAGATTCGGCTTACCGACAAATAAACCGGAATTTACGCTGTTTACCCACCCCGTTACGTAATCTGGTCTATACCCTCTAATCCACGACCCACCGCTGATACCACGTCCATATTCACATCCACTACCTAGCGTATCTTTTGTTTGCTTAAAAGACTCCGCTGTACAGGATCGTAGGTACTGTGCCGGACTAGAAAGCAGTTTGTTGCTAAAGCTCCGTGCTGGATATCCACTATTGAAGTGTATTTGATCATAGCCCCAATTCCAGCCATAGCCAGACCAACCGACTGCCTGATTAAGAGTCTGTCCAGCAGAGTTATTGCCCATTTTACAAACTGCCACATCATGGCGTGCCCAAGAATTAATTTGATAGAAACCCGCAAGATTTTTCCATGCTTTTAAAATATGGCAGCCAGCTGTTGAAAATGTACCATAGGGCGCATGCCCGTTGCGGTATGCTGGTGTAAACGCCTTATTCAAATACCATCTGTTACTATTGATCGTGTCGAAAACACAGTGCGCAGCAGTAACGATATGGTTATTTCTAATCGCTGTTGCCGAACAAGACGCGTTTCCTCGTGACGTGGTGAATGTAAATTTACCCACCCACTTGTGAGGATATAACTTCCAAAGAGCAGTTCTCTCATTGACAGGGTAATCGCTATACACGTTTCTGGTTCCAACCATTTCATCACCCAGCATATCCAAAGTCGACCCATCAACATCATCGTTTTCGACAATCGCATTCAGGGAATCAACATATATAGCCCCCCAATCTTCATAATTCAGAGCCGCCCAATCCTCGGAATAGGCCTCTTCGTGAACTCGATTAGAACTGGGACTAGCTATCCCAGAAAGTACCTTTCCTGCCGACCCAGTGTCGACTTCTTCATCTAAGGAAAAACTTTCAATATCAGTTTCCCCCATATCAACAGGCATATCCATTGCCGGTGAAATAGCAATCATCTCACGCGTCCAATAATCCAGTGTCACAGCCTGCTGATCTGCAACCGCATCAGTAGAAATGGGTTCAGCCAAAGTATGTGAGACAAACTTGGCTCCAGTATCTCGGGTGACTTCTGCACCACCAGCAATACGCTCATTGTCAACAGCTTTGACAAGCGATAATGGAAGCATTAAAAATAATAATGTACTAAGAAAGGCAAGGCGCTGCCTATACCAAATTGATTGATTTTGTTTCATAATATAACTCCTAGTGGTTATTGGTAAAAGCAGCTAGGAAAAAAGTTGATTGATGGGGTTGCACCCCCATCAATCAACATCTAAATTCCTTTTAGAGGTTTCGTGATATCCATTTCATTCATGGCTGCTAACGGTTTGTTTGGATCTGAATGACTCATGCATCGAAGCAAACACATAGCCTTGATTTTCAATTTCACCAACCATATTGATATATGGATACTGAGAACAATGCTCAATATGACTAGACTGAAATACCGACAATGTATTAATTGCATCCGCTGATCTCCATTCATCCAAACCATGTCTATGCACCTAACTAATAATTCTACATAGGGTATGTAGAATAGCATCATAGATTGTCATGTCAATCTTTTTTTAACTTTTTTGTAGGAAAATTTGTAAAGAGGCTTGAAAAGCTTGGGTGTATACAGGGTTTTCTGTAAACAAATCCTGGACAGGAGTGTTGTTGGTAAAGTCTTTGAATAGGCAACGCTCAAATAGGGTTCTCAGAGTTCAGCGCGTTGAGAGTGCCTGCTATATAACAGTTAGTGATCGCCATTCCTCAGCGCTTTTTGCTCCATCTTTTTTATTTTGTAAACCTTATATGTCTCACGACATAGAATGTAACACTTACAGACCACTGATTTTTTCTTATTGTTTAGCCGTTCAATATAAATAATATCTGCTTTTGCCTTTCTTCTACCTTCTTTTACTACGACAATAGCAAATACCCATTTACGGTTAAATCCAAAACGTATTTCGTCAATTGCAATGGTTGCTACCCCTACGAATGCGTAATGAACAATATGTAAAAAAAGTCCGTGGGAGTATGCATCAGGGTTAACATTAATGTCAGCTATGAATTCGT
>CAYWMZ010000458.1:0-2573 GCA_964459485.1 uncultured Desulfocapsa sp.
AAGAGAGGAGCACCTTTTCCTCATCAATCACAAGCCTGGAAGAGAGCAGCGATCCACACTCGATAGCAGAGTCAACCCCCTGGGCCCCTGTGCAGGCATTGGCAACGCCGCTATTTACCAGAATGGCCTGGGCGCGTCCTTGCATAAGACGCTCCTGATCGATGACTACAGGAGCTGCTTTAACTTGATTTTTAGTGAATACTCCGGCGGTTACAGCAGGAACATCACTATATATCAAACCGAGATCCAACCTGTCACTGTAGCGAATACCGGCAGCAACGGCAGATGTGGAAAAACCCTTTATCTTCATGGTGCGAATACCTCTTTAATGGAATACAAATTGTTTACCATATTACCATTTCCACAGTCATTATTGCCAGTGAAAAATAAGGCATTTGTAACTACTCATCCCTATTACATTTTGCTTCGCAAATTTTCCAGGCCAAAGCTATCTGAATTGTAAAAATCGGATTAATGCCCTGATATGCCATGATATACAGATAACCTGAAAATCGACAGTAGAAAAAAGTGTCAATGAGCACACAGCACTCTACCCAATAACGCCCCCCCTTTACCCATGCATCATGCTAATTATACAGGTAAAAACACCTAGAGCAAAAAATAACTATGTATCTCATGTTGCACGACTGACAAGCAGGTTAAAATGGGAGTGGTTACTGTGATGAATGTATTGCATAAGCGTTTTAGCGATAATTTTTCGAGGAACCCTTCAGATATGAATTGAAATGATTGTTTGAAAATGGCATGTTCAAAGAGAGCATCACCGATATATGTTCAACTCTGGGTCGAATTCTGGATCTTGTCCTGTTTCCCTGTTGCTCCCATTTAGAAAGCTTACAATTATGAGAGCTCTTACGTTGAAGGTATTCCCTGTAACCGTCGGCCTGCAAGATTTTCATTGCATCTTGAGAACAATATGCAAATCTGCTCAAACATCTTTATTGATATTTTTAGGGACAAAAAGTTCCTCAAAAACATTGCTATCACGCACATTGGCGCTGGTCGCCATATAGGCTCTGATAAATTTCTATTTCACATCAGCAGGAATATGATTCTTGTACCCAAAAAAGTTTTTGCTGTTTTTTCTGGTCCATCTGGCATCAGTATCTTTTTGCCACTGCCTGTTCTCGCTCCATCCTTCGGGTTGGACTCCGTTCTTGATTTGCTTGTCTGCATCACAAATGTTCTGTTGTATCAGAACCTTAGCAATACCAGCATCAACGATCTTACCTTTCTGGGCCCTGGAACCTTGCTGGCAGCATGATGGCCGAGAAACCTGAAAAAAGAACACCTGTCAAAGATTTCAATTCCAATGCTTCCAATGCTTCCAATGCTTCCAATGCTTCCAATGCTTGTACAACGATTGCGACATAAGGATTTATACCGTTATTGCTCCATATTACATGTTTTGCATGAGCGTTTTGGCGGTTCCAATTATAAAGCCGCCGATTTCACATATGGGCACTTACTGATTTTACTAAATATGATTTCCTCATATTAGGTGGTGGGTAACAATGAAAGCAATAAAAGACTGCAAAGTCATGATCGTTGATGACAACAAAATAAACATAGATATTCTGGCAGAAATTCTGGCAGATAAATATGAATTAATGATTTCCATGAACGGTAAAACTGCTCTCGCTACTATGCGAAAAGAACTGCCCGATCTGGTTCTTCTTGACATTATGATGCCTGGGATGGATGGCTTTGAAGTATGCCGCCAGATCAAGGCCGATCCTCTTCTACAGGATGTCAGCGTAATTTTTGTTACCGCCATGGGGAAGTCTTTTGATGAGCAGAAAGGTCTTGAAATTGGTGCTGCTGATTATCTTATTAAACCTGTCCAGCCCGGCATAGTCCTGGCCAGGGTTCGTAATCATCTCGAATTGCGTATGGCAAGGCAGGAGCTGAAGGACCATAATATAAAACTGGAAGAAACTGTTAGACAGAGAACAGCCGCGCTCGTGGAGAGCCAGGACACAACCATTGAGTGCCTTGCCTCATTGGCAGAAACCCGGGATCAGGAAACGGGTTACCATATTATTCGAACCAAAAAGTATATTGAGATTCTTATTGATAAACTCCGGCAGCAGTCAAATTATCTGAACGATATAAGTAAGGATCAGCTACAGGACATCATAAAAGCCAGCCCCCTCCACGATGTGGGTAAGGTTGGCGTTCCTGATCATATCCTTCTCAAACCGGACCAATTGACCTTGGCTGAATTCAAGGTCATTCAGCACCATACCACGTACGGATGGCAGGCACTTTCCAGACCCATAAAACACAAGAAACAGAGTCACTTCCTTAAAACTGCGGCTGCCATTGCTTACAGCCATCATGAAAAGTGGGATGGAAGCGGCTATCCAAGAAAGCTTTCGGGGGGGGGAATTCCTTTAAGTGGGCGCCTGATGATTATTCCCGATATATATGATGCCTTGCGTACCAAGAGAAGTTACAAACCATCCTTCAGTCATAAAAAGGCACTGGAAATTATTACAGTAGGGGATGGTCGAACATCGCCGGAACATTTTGATCCTGAAATTCTAGCC
>CAYWMZ010000459.1:0-2572 GCA_964459485.1 uncultured Desulfocapsa sp.
ATAACTCAAATCGCTGCAACAACTTCTGGAGGCGTCCATAGTGGCGATTCAGGATCTACTTTGATTGCCTTTGGTCGCAATTTTTTCCTTCAATTAAACCTCAAACTGAGTAACGAATAATCGCAAATGAATCGTCTGATTTTCATCATAATTATTATTAGTGCTTTTACCTCCTGTTTTCGGGAAGATAGCCTCCTTTTGCCCTACCAACCCGATCCAGAAGTAAAAAAGGCGACCATTCCCTTGGCAGAGCAAGATGCCAAAGCAGGGGGAGTCGTGTTTAAAAATCAAGTCTTCTTCGAACTAGAGACAGGTCTGACAAGAATAGTAAAAAGAGGTTCTTGGGATCTGGGTTTTGAGATTGGAACGAAAGAATATCATGTTATGCTGAATGGTGCCAATTATATGCAGGCTGCCAATGCTGGTTTGGCAGCCTTTGGCACCGCTTGGCAGGAAGCTGAAATGGACAATTATACCTTCGATTTTGACGCATCAAGTGGGAACCTCGACTCTACGATCATTGGTGAATGGTTGGACCTCGAAAGTGGTTTATCGAAAGGCGAAGTATTTTTTATTAATCGTGGATTTAATGGAAGTCTGGAAGAACGCGCCAGAAGACCAGCAGTGAAATCGCTTCTGAATTTGGCATCCATGTCAGCCAGGTGAACCGCTGGAGAAACCAGGCTATTGAGGCTCTTCCCGGAGTATTTGGAGGGAAGCAGAGCAAGACCATAAAAGCCATGGAAGACGAGAGGGATAAACTTTTCCAGCAAATCGGCAGGTTACAGGTGGAACTTGACTGGTTAAAAAAAACTACTGGGCATCTGGGGTAAGTACGGAGGTAAAACGATCCTGCATCGATCCTGACCATACAGACGTCAGTGTTGCACGCCAGTGTGACCTTGTAGGGTTGCCCCGGTCAACTTATTACCGGCCACAGAGCACTGCTGAAGAAAGTTTGGAAAATCTCGAACTTATGCGGATCATTGATGAGGAGTATACCGATCATCCTTTTTACGGAAGCCGCAAGATGCGAGATGTTTTGCGGCGCCGGGGGTACCTGGTCAACAGGAAGAGGGTTCAGCGTCTCATGCGGAAAATGGGGATTCAGTCAATCGCTCCTCAGCCCGGGACGAGCAAGCCACATCCTGAGCATAAGATCTATCCGTATTTATTGAGGAATTTAAAGGTGCTTTGTCCTGACCAAGTATGGTCATCTGATATCACCTATGTGCCGATGGCAGGTGGTTTTGTTTATCTGGTCGCCATTATCGACTGGTTCAGCCGATATGTTCTCGCCTGGGAGGTTTCCGTGAGCATGGATAAGGAGTTCTGTATTTCCGCCTTGGAGTCAGCCTTGAGGAAATATGGACAGCCGGAAATTTTCAACACTGACCAGGGGGCTCAGTTCACCAGCCGAGTTTTTACTGATGTCCTTAAAGAAAACGAGGTGATGATCAGCATGGACAGTCGCGGTAGAGCCTTGGATAATGTGTTTATCGAGCGTCTCTGGAGGAGCGTTAAGTACGAGGAGATCTACCCCAGGGAATATTACTCCCCGTCAGATTTGGTCGAGTCATTGCGAAGGTATTTTGACTTTTACAACCATGACCGGCCCCATGCCTCTCTCTGCGGCAATACGCCTGGTGACATTTATACCGGATGTGGGATGGTATTGGCATGACCCGAGCAATTCTATCCTGCCGGAAAGAGTACAAACCCGGCTTGCTCCGCTCGCCGGAGGTAGGTTTACCGCATTTCGGACTTATGAAAGGGGAAGGGGAGGAGGAAGGCCTGATAAAGCTATCCGGCTCCCTTTCACAAGTCACTTCCTGCGGCGCTCGGGTCGCTCCTCAGCGTTGCCCTATCATCCGAAAAAGCGGGTAAACGATAACAGAAACAAGAAGATTGTCAAAGAACTGAATCAACGACACAGAGATTGGCGTGTCGGAAATGAGCCATCAAATTTTGCTTAACTTGAGATATAAATTGTCTTGACAATGGGGTCCACCTCAATCATCCCGGTTGTGATAGACAGGCCGAAGGTTGAGAGTTGATTGCAGGGTTCGGAAGGCCCGTTCAACTTCCAGCAACTGCTTGTAGCCAAGGGCTATGTCTTCGGCGGAAAGATGCAGATCACTGGTGGAAAGCAGGTACTTGCCGTCAAGTTTTTCGTCCTGGCGGACCTTTGAACGGTCAATGCGCAGTTTGCCGTTTTTCAGCTCTTTGACATAACGCCCCATGGTGGGATGAAGCTTCACACGGCACTGTTTTTTTGAGCTGTCACTGTTGTTGAGTTCGTCCAGCTCCGTTGACAAGCGCTCCAGGAGACGCTCCCGGTTGGCCCGGTCCAGGTCTGCCTGTTTGGGATTATAGGCAATAACATAACGTCGTCTGCCGGTTCCCTCGCCGACATGGACTTCTTTGATGTGCAGGTTATCGCTGATCTTTCTGAACCGGCCACCACGGGACAGGGCCTCTTTGCTCAACGTGGAACCGCTGAGCTTTTCACCAAGAATATATTGGCCTCCTGCCTTCTGCAGGATGCGGCGATTTGCATCACTGGTCATGC
>CAYWMZ010000460.1:0-2570 GCA_964459485.1 uncultured Desulfocapsa sp.
GTGGCCTAACCCCCGGCAAAACCAAGGTTATGTACAAAGGACTACCCGTTGGATCTTTAAAAAAATTTACCGTTAACTCCGACCTGTCCTCCATTCTTGCCGAAGTTGAAATGGTAAAACAGGCAGAAGGGAAATTGACCAAAGACACCCTATTCTGGGTGGTACGGCCTGAGTTATCCATCAATCGAATAACCGGGCTTGATACCCTTGTCAGTGGTAGCTACTTTGAGATTAGGCCAGGCAGTGACAAAGAGATGAGTGTGAACTTTAAGGCACTCAATGAAGCACCTCCGATGTCGTCAAGTGAACCAGGCCTCCATCTCACCCTTAAGGCCACTAAAACAGTTGCCCTTACGGCTGGATCTCCAGTCTACTTTAAGAAAGTGGAAGTTGGAGAAGTTGTCTCCAACACTTTACGGAAGGACAATTCTATTGAAACAAAGATATTTATTTATCCTAAATACATGGGCCATGTTAACGCAAGCTCTCTTTTTTATATCAATAGCGGGATTCAGCTTGAGGCAAACCTTCCCCAAGTTACCTTGACAGTTGATCCTTTGCTGGCAATAATTCGGGGCGGTATTTCTTTTATCACCCCAGAAAATAGTGCCAAGTCCCTTCCCGAAACAACGAAACCACTACCGCTCTACCCTTCCCTTGCAGCTGCAAAGAACAGTAACAATATCACCATCGACCTTAGCTTCAACGTTGAACATGGATTAAACCCAAAAGCAGCCATACGCTACAACGGTATCCAGATCGGCTCCATCGTATCCATGAAGCTTGATGATGACATGAAGACCATCCACGCCAAGGCATCCATCCATAAAACGCTGGGAGATCTTCTCCGCAGTGACACCTATTTCTGGTCGGTAAATGCAAAATTTAACGCAGATGGTATCTCAAACCTCAGCACCTTATTGAAAGGGGCACACCTGGAACTCACTCCAGGAACGGGGAAACTAGCCAGGAGTTTTCAAGTCCATGACAGCAAGCCTGCAAACATGTCAGTAAACAGTGGCCTGAACATAGTTTTAGAAACAGACAGGCTGGGCTCTCTGGGCTATGACAAACCGGTCTACTATCGCCAGGTAAAGGTTGGCCATACCACAGGTTTTGAGCTATCCCCCACAGGACAAACAGTTCTGGTGTATATCAATATCAAGAAGAAATATGTGAACCTTATCCGCAAAAACAGCAAATTCTGGAATAGCAGCGGACTTCGAATAAAAGGCGGGCTGATGACTGAGATGAAGATCAGTACAGAATCCCTAGCTGCAATTATTGGCGGTGGAATTTCATTTAGTACGCCCAATCAAGACGAAATGGGAAAGAAAGTGTACAATGGGCAACACTTCACTCTTCACAACGATCCCGATGATAAGTGGTTAAGCTGGAGCCCCATCCTGGAAATTGGCGAGATACCAGACCTACCGCCAAAGCAAAAACTGCAGCAAAAGTCCAGAAAAACGCATTCCAGTGGTACCTATTTGTAAAAATAAAGCATAAACTAAGTAGAAGAACACTCCATAGCCTCGACCATAGCAAACAGAACTAATCAGATTTTAAGAAACTGGAGAAATACGACAATGTCACTACCCAAAACATTTCGAGCAAACTCTCTTTTATTCCTGCTGCTTATTCTTTTCACAGTAATGCTTAGCCCGGCACTGGCAGCAAAAGGTCGCTTTCTCACTCTTGATGACGGAACTGTTCAGGATCAGAAGACAGGCCTTATCTGGGCATCTCACGATAACGGTTCCAATATCACTTGGGCTGGGGCCCAAAAGTATTGTGAAAATTATACTGAAGGAGGGTTTAAGGACTGAAGAATGCCAGCAGCCAGTGAACTCAAATCACTGTATGCAAATAGTCCCAAGGTCAAAGGAGAGGATTATTCCCAACTGATAGATCTGGTTACATCATCCATCAAAATAAGTGCTCCATGGGTCTGGACCGACAGAAGACGCTCCGGCACGAAATCATCCGCATTTGGTTTTAACTACGGAGTACCCAGGAGCCTGCACCGGGGAACAGGAGGTAACAGACGGGCCTTGCCGGTACGCACCCCAACCGCTCAATAGAGGCTCATACCCTCCTGAGCTTAACAATACTGCCGGATACCTCTATGTCCGGTAGTACTTCCTATTCCTTAGCTTCTGCCCACCCGAAACTAAAATTCGATCCGAAAACTGTAGACGCCTTCCTCAAGGGTACTTTGAACCTTATATCCAGAATGGTTAAAGATGGCCTGCATTCCCTTGTTTTCACGAAGGACCTCTGCTGTAAACCCCGAGATCCCACTGGCTTTGGCCAGGGTGATCAGATGTTTGAACATAAAACTCCCCAGCCCCATACGCTGCCACTCATCCCGGATAACAAAGGCGACCTCGGCCCGATTACTTCGTTCATCAAGGTAATAGCGTCCAACAGCCACGATGGCATCTCCGTGGGCCTCAGGGAGCGTACCCACTATGGCCACATCCTTACGGTGATCCACATAGACAAAGTTCTGGATCTCACTCTTCCCAAAACGCTGATTATGACTCATAAAACGATAGTAGAGGGTC
>CAYWMZ010000461.1:0-2561 GCA_964459485.1 uncultured Desulfocapsa sp.
CAGCAGACTTATTTGCAAACTCTATTAAATAATCTTTTGCATGTTCTTTCATGACTGATGATCCTGATTTTTTTTAAAATATAACAGTGGTAATACATGGAAAGTTTCCAGCATATTACCCTATGTATGGCAATTTTTTCCACTTTCTCTCGTATTGTCGGCGATAAGTGGAAACCCCTTTCCACTTATCGTTTTTTTTTGTTCAAATTGCATGTGAAACCTGATACTATCATGGTTATTATGGAAAGCAAGAAAAAATTCACTCCAAATCAGGACCTTAAGCTTTTAGATCAGGTCAGGGAGACGCTGCGTTATTACCACTATGCCCGATCTACAGAAAAAACCTATTGCCAGTGGATATTGAGGTTTATCTATTTTTACGAAAAGGCCAAGCACCCAAAAGATATGGGGGCGAGGGAGGTGGAGCAGTTTTTGTCCCATTTGGCCTCCCATGGCAAGGTAGCGGTGTCTACCCAAAGGCAGGCGTTGAATGCACTGGTCTTTTTATATCGAGATGTCCTGTTGGAGCCTCTTGGTAATTCTATTGCCCCCATACGCTCTAAAAGAAAACGTATCCCTCCTACTGTACTTACAGAAGATGAGGTGCAGCGTGTCCTTGCACAGATGCATGGTACCCATCTGTTAATGGCCAAGCTTATTTACGGGTCTGGGATTCGCTTGATGGAATGTATTCGGCTGCGCATCCAGGATATTGATTTTGGGCAGGGGAATCTTTTTATACGGTCAGGAAAAGGTGGGAAAGACCGAACCTCCTTTCTCCCAAGTTTTGTTAGTAATGAGTTGTTAAAACATATCGAAAGGGTAAAATGCCTGCATCAAAGGGATCTGGTGGAAGGCTATGGGGAGGTGGCAATGCCAGGTGCACTGGCCAGGAAGTATATAAAAGCTGCGAAACAGCCCGCGTGGCAATTTGTTTTTCCTTCGCAGAGGCGCTCCATCGATCCCCGATGTGGTAAAGAACGGAGGCACCATGTCCTTGAGTCCGGATTGCAGAAGGCCGTTAAAACTGCTGTTGGAAAGGCTGGGATTGATAAGCGTGCAACAGTCCATACTCTAAGGCATTCATTTGCTACCCATATGCTCGAAAATGGAACAAATATTCGAGTGCTCCAAGAACTGCTTGGGCATGCAGATGTGAAAACAACAGAGATTTATACCCATGTAATGCGTAAAAATATAGACGAACTGATTAGCCCTCTGGATCGTTTGTATGGAAAATGATCCGGTGGTTTTACTTTTTTCTTTTAATTGCAGGGGGAGGAAGCTTCTTCTCCCTCTCTTCTTAGGTGTGTCGTTATGATTGAGTTGGTCTGGGGCCCTGTGTCTTCTAGTTGAAATCATATTATTACTCAAGTTTCGGACTTGAGTAACATGCTGTAATAGCGTATCAATGTTCGTTTTGAAGACGAAAGACAGATTGAATTTCTATGCAAATCATTACGTTTTTTCGTTAAAACACATCTGATTACCCTGTATCAATAGGCAAACAAAAAGGAAATACGCTTTGGATTTCTTGTAATATCAACGAGAAAGGCCAAGTCCGAAACTTGAGTTATTATGAAAGACAATGTTTATATTATCGGTGGTCGGGCCGTTGGTAAAACCAGCGTAGGGGCTGCGCTCGCCCATCACTTGGATCTGAAATTCCTGGATACTGATATCCTGATCACCGAAGCGTGTGGTCGTTCTGTTGCAGAAATTGTTAAGCAGGAGGGCTGGGCTGCTTTTCGTAAATACGAAGAGAAGGTCTTGCAAGATCTGCTTGGATGTCAAGGCTGTGTCGTTGCAACTGGCGGAGGCGCCATTTTGCATCGCACTATCTGGCCAGAATTGCAAAAACAGGGACTTGTTGTGTGGTTGCAAGCAGATCTGTCGACTCTTTGTGGGCGTATCGCAGCAGATAGCAACTCAGAATCGTTGCGGCCAAGTCTTACCGGGAAAGATGTGTATCAGGAGTTAAGTGAGGTGTTGAGGGAACGGAATCCCCTATACAAGGATACTGCAGACTGTATAATTGATAGTGGTAAATTGCTGCTGTCGGATACGGTGCATACAATTGAAGAACTTTACAGGAAGTCTTTTGGAGATTGTTCCAGGTAACTTGGTTGCAGCTGGTTGTATGTATAAATTTGAATAGTTTTTTTAATAAGGAAAAGAGTATGGCAGGAAATACCTTTGGAAAGGCCTTTCGGGTAACTACCTGGGGCGAATCTCATGGAACCGGAGTTGGCGCAGTGATCGACGGCTGTCCCCCAGGGATTGTCCTTGACCCCGAAGTGCTACAGGCAGAAATGGATAGAAGGCGGCCAGGGCAGGGTGGGGCATCAAGTCCTCGGAAGGAACCAGATCGACTTGAGATCCTCTCGGGGATCTTTGTCCCGGCAGGAGAAGAATTACCTCGTACCACCGGTACTCCCATCTCCCTGGTTATTTATAATAAAGACGCCCATTCCAAGTCCTACGATGATCTGCGTGATATCTTCCGCCCCGGACACGGTGATATCAGCTATCTTGCCAAATATGGGATTCGGGATCACCGT
>CAYWMZ010000462.1:0-2555 GCA_964459485.1 uncultured Desulfocapsa sp.
ATTTATTGTCCGGCTTCTGGTTTACATTGAAAAGTTTTCGCCAAGGTACATCTTACGGGCAACTTCACTCTCTATAATATCATCGGCCACGCCACTGGTGAGGATCTGCCCGGCATTCATGATATAGGCAAAATCGCAGACCTGCAGGGTCTCTCGCACATTGTGGTCAGATATCAGAACTCCCAGGCCCTTCTCTTTCAGGGCAAAGATGATCTTTTGAAGATCAGCTACCGCTAAGGGGTCTATCCCTGCAAAGGGTTCATCGAGGAGGATAAAGTCGGGTCGGGTGGACAGGGCCCGCATGATCTCCACCCTGCGGCGTTCTCCACCGGACAGGGCATGGCCCTTATTCTCACGCAGGTATTCGATCTTGAGATCGGCCATCAACTCATCAATACGATTGTTGATCTCATTTTTACTGAGGCCCAGGGGTTCCAGGATAATGCGGACATTCTCCTCCACCGTGAGCTTTTTAAAGACAGAGGGTTCCTGGGCCAGATAGGAGATGCCCTTCTGGGCACGTTTATGGATGGGGAGCCGGGTGATATCCTCTCCGTTTAACAGGATGCGCCCCCCATCGGGCCGTACAAATCCTGCAATGGAGTAGAAGGAGGTGGTCTTTCCGGCGCCGTTGGGGCCAAGGAGGCCCACCACCACACCAGTGTTCACCTGTAGGCTTACTCCGTCCACCACAGTGCGGTTACCGTAGCGTTTGACGATCTTATCTGTTTCCAGTTGGGCCATGGTCTTACTGCGGGGTGAGGGTCGCCTTGACCCTGGTGGATGTTTTTGTGCCGGAGGCCTTACCCACTGTGGCAGAGGGGCGGCCCACTACTTCGGAACGGCCCTCATCCAGATAGTAGATAATGGTTTCTCCGGTGATAAGGTTGCTGTCCTGCCAGGCCTTGGCATCCCCCTTGAGGATGACCTTGCGCTCTTTTGCCAGATAGTTCATGGTCTTGCCGGTACCCAGCCAGCTGCCCTTGGTGATCTCCACATTACCCACACATTTAATGTGTTTCACTTCCTGGTTTTTTTCTTCCCCGGCTGCGGTGTAGATAACGGTCATCTTATCGGAACGAATACGGACATCGGCTTGGGCCGCATCCACATTTCCGCTGAAGAGGACACTGTTTTCCTTTCCAAGAGAGGTCATGTGGTCCGCTTCAATGGTGATGGGGGCTCCTGCTGCAAAAAGAGGGGTGACAGAGGCCAGCAGCAGGCACAGCAAGCCTGTAATATAGAGGGCGATACGAGTCTGTTTCACCAAAAAAATCTCCAGATACAAGGTACGGGTTGGGGCTAATGCAATTAATAGGCCGATTATACCCGTGGCGTTCTGGAAAGTAAAGAAATCCCGGCGTCTCCCGGCAAAGAAAGATTTCTTTACTTCGATCTGTTGAGTCAGTAGAATATAGCTATTGTTGCTGTATCCTCGTTGTATGCAATTGATTTGCAAAGAAATTATCTGTGGAAGTAAAAAAGGAAAAATAGTTATGCAGGAAAGTATAGATCGCGCCAAGGGGCTCATCGAGTCCTTACCCTATATGCAGGAATTCAGACATAAAACTGTGGTGATTAAGTACGGTGGTCACGCCATGGTGGATGAAAACCTCAAAAAACAGTTTGCCCTCGATATTATTCTGATGAAACATATCGGGATCAACCCGGTGATTGTCCATGGCGGCGGGCCGCAGATCAATCGGCTGCTGGATCGTTTGGAGATCAAACCCAGCTACGTCCAGGGGATGCGGGTCACTGATGGTGAAACAATGAGTGTGGTGGAGATGGTGCTGGTGGGCAAGGTCAACAAGGAGATCGTTGGCAACATCAATCACTGCGGAGGGCGTGCCGTCGGCCTTTCCGGCCGGGATGGTGATCTGATCTATGCCGAGAAGATGCGGGTCAATAAGAAGAACGACCAGGCCTTAAGTGATGCGCCGCCGGAACTCATTGATCTGGGCCGGGTGGGGCAGGTGACAAAGGTTAATCCAGAAGTCTTGCAGGCCCTTGATCAAAAGGATTTTATCCCGGTTATTGCCCCGGTTGGTGTTGGTGATGATGGTCAGGCCTTTAATATCAATGCAGATCTTGTGGCCTCGGCCGTTGCCGGAGAACTGAAGGCCGCAAAACTTATCCTCCTCACCGATGTGGCAGGTGTTCAGGACAAAGAGGGTACTTTGTTACGCTCCTTGAGGCAGGATGAACTCGAGGCCAATATTGATAATGAAACCATTGGCGGTGGTATGATTCCCAAGGTGCGCTGCTGCGCCGATGCCCTGAATCGTGGGGTGCAGAAGACCCATATTCTCGATGGCAGGGTAGAACATGCCATCCTCCTGGAAATATTTACCCGTGAAGGGATAGGAACGGAGATAATCTGATGAGTGGAGAAAATACGGCCTGGTCAGAACGGAGTGACAGTGTGATAATCGGAAACTATGGCCGCTATGCGGCAACTATGGTCAAAGGAGAGGGCTGCGTTCTCACCGATGCCGATGGCAAGGAGTATCTGGACTGTCTGGCAGGCATTGCGGTGTGTAGCCTGGGCCATT
>CAYWMZ010000463.1:0-2546 GCA_964459485.1 uncultured Desulfocapsa sp.
GAGAGCCAGTTTCAACTCTTCCTGTCCCACAAGGGCTGCAAAAGGATATCCCTTCATTCCATTCGTTCCTCAATATCACCTTCTATGTCAAGGTAGGCATTACGCAGATCCTGTTCAGTGTTTGGATTGGATTTCCACATCCCCCTGGCACTGGCCTCAAGCAATTTGTCAATGATATTTTGCAGGGCATAGGGGTTGACCTGTTGCATCCACTCCTGCATTTCTTTGTCGAGGGCGTATTTTTGGGCAAGTGTCTCATACATCCAGTCGTCAATAACTTCTGCCGTGGCATCCCATCCCAAGACCACATCCATCATATGAGAGATATCCCCTGCACCTTTGTATCCGTGACGTTTCATGCCGGACAGCCATTTGGGATTGACCAGTCTTGAGCGAAAGATATGTTTGGCTTCCTCGGCCGTTGTACGCATCTTCACCCGTTTGGGATCTGCGGAATCACCCATCATGGAGATGGGCATGGTACCGCGAACAGTGTCTGCTGCAGCGATTAATCCTCCGTAATAGTTGTAATAGTCCGTGCAGGACATCATATCGTACTCCCTGGAGTCTTCGTTTTTCACAGTGACATCCATGCGGGAGAGCAGTTTGCGGAACTGCTCCGGCTTCTGTTTACCATAGCTGCCACGGCCATAGGCATGTGCGGAATAGCGGATATAGTTGTTACCCAGGTCATCTTTGGTTTTCCAGGTTTTGGACTCAACAAGTTCACTCACCCCTGCGCCATAGGTACCGGGCGGGCAGCTAAATACCCGAAAGCTGGCCTCTCGCATGGCCTCATCCCGGCTCATGCCCTGTTCTTGATATTCCTTCATATCTTTCAGCACATTGCGTCTGAGGATATTGGATGCCGGCGGTTCATTAAGGGCCGCCACCATTGCTACGGCCTCGTCGATCTGTTCCATGATATTTGGAAAGGCGTCCCTGAAAAATCCACTCACCCGTGGCATCACATCAAGGCGGGGCCGTTTAAGATCAGAGAGTGGAATAATCTCAAGACCGCTCACATTGCCGTTTCCCTTTTGCCATACAGGTTTCAGCCCCATGAGATAATAAATTTCGGCAATATCATCGCCACGGGTGCGCATTGTGGCCCCTCCATATACTACAATTCCTATGGAATCAGGATAGTTACCAGTCTCTTCAAGATACCGTTCTATAAGTGCATCTCCAAGCCTTTTACCCACCTCCCAGGCAGCAGGGGTGGGGATGGTTTTGGGATCAACTGAGTAAAAATTTCGTCCTGTGGGGAGTATGTCAGCCTGTCCTCTGGTTGGAGCTCCGGATGGCCCAGGTTTTACAAATTTTCCTGTTAAGGCGGTGAGAGTTGCCTCTATCTCCTCAGTGCATTTTTTGATATTTGGTGCCACTGTTTTGCAGATATAGGAGAGCACTTCCTCTATTTGCCTGGTAGGGCTGATATTTGCAACATGGCCTGGATCAAAGTCAGCTTCAGCAAGCATTTTCACAAGTGTCAGTGCTTTGGTATGAATTGCGGATATGATCTGCCCTCCCGTTTGTTTGTGAAACCCTTTTAGCATCCGGCCTTTATTGTTCAGCAGTTCATCAAGAGAAAACCCCATGTCCCAGGCCAGAGCTTCCCGCAGGGACGGCACATCTCCATTGGCAAGCCGGGTGAGCTGGACGAGATACTCAACCAGTTGATCCTCTATTGGAGCCTGCCCGAAAATATGTAACCCATCGTTAATCATGGTATCTGCAAGTTCATGAAGGTAGTCATGGAGTTGCTCTATAAATGTTTGAAAATCAGCCAGGGCTGTGTGCTTGTCAAGTGCGAGATCTTTCTGTAAATCTGCCTCTTCCACAGCCTCCCATATCATGGGCTGCAAAATATTAATTTTCGCCGGATCTTCTGTTTGGGCAAAGGTGTATTCAGTGAGCAGTTGATCTATTTTTGCAAGCTCCTCATAAAGATCGGCATTGGTGGCAGCAGGAGGCAGGTGGTCAATAATACAGGCAAAGCTGCGCCGTTTGGCCTGAGTGCCCTCGCTGGGGTCGTTAATGATATAGGGATAGATATTGGGTAGTTCCATAATGGCAAGGTCGGGATAACAGCTTGCTGATAATCCCAATGCCTTGCCGGGCAGCCATTCAAGGGAACCGTGCTTACCCACATGGATGATCGCATCTGCCTTGAATACGTCACGTATCCAGCGGTATTGTGCCAGATAATGATGGGGTGTTGAGAGGTAGAGGTCGTGATAGATTGTCTGAATATTTTCAAAATATCCACGGGGCGGCTGGATGCTCAGGAAGACATTACCGTTTAAAAGCCCTGCAAAATGAAGCGAATTTTCATGGACAAAGAGATCACCGGGAGGTTCTCCCCAGTCCGCAGCCATCTTGCTTTGCACCTCTTTGGGGAGTTCATCATTCCAGGGCAGGAAAAGATCCTTTCCGGCGTGTGCCTCGGCACGCTCTGCCATCTGCTCAGGGAGAAGCCAGCGTTGATCCACTGTCATTTTGGCTAGCAGTGCCTCGGCCAGTTCATCGCCTGATGAGAATGT
>CAYWMZ010000464.1:0-2542 GCA_964459485.1 uncultured Desulfocapsa sp.
CCCGTATTCCGGGTGATCAGGGAAAATCCCAAAGACAGTGGCTCCGCTTCCGGACATCAATGTTCCATGGGCACCACACTCAAGCATTCGCAGCTTAATCTCTTCAAGCTCAGGATATTTCTGAACGGTTACCGATTCAAGATCGTTATACAGGGGCAATGACCCGGCGAAAGGATACGCATTTTCAGGAGAATCAGACAGATTAGAATTTTTATCTGCCCTTGTCAATGTAAAATTTTTGAATACCCATGCTGTGGATACAGAAAAACCGGGATTCACTAAAAGTAGCGAACAATCAGCCAAGGGTTCACAGGGGCTCATCTTCTCTCCGATACCAGTGGCACGCACAGCAGAGTTATGAGCCACAAAGAACGGGACATCTGCACCAAGAGATACGGCAAGTCGCAGCAGAATCTCCTGGGAAAGATCCGCATCAAAGAGGTGGTTCATTCCGCAAAGGACAGCGGCAGCATCACTGCTTCCCCCGCCAAGTCCTGCGGCTATGGGAATATTTTTTTCAAGGACAATGGATACCCCTGCGCCATTCCCGATACCGGCTGCCTCAAAAAATGCCACAGCTGCCTGCCACACCAGATTGGTAGAATCTTCTGCCAGGTTAGAATCCGGACAGGAGAGGCTAATAGCAGGTGTATCGGAACGACTGAGGTACAACAGATCACAGAGCTCAATCTTCTGCATCACCGTATCAAGCTCATGGTAGCCATCGCTACGCCTGCCCAGCACATGCAGTGTCAGATTGACCTTTGCCAGTGCCTGAATGACCATGGGACTGGACGGATCAGACATTATTACTCCCTGAAAAACGATGCAAAACCGTCACAGCAGAACAAAATCAAGACACTTCAGCGGGAGGCTTTTTATCTTTTACCATCTGGACAAAGCGAATTTTCACATCATATAAAATATTTTTGAGGGATTCCACCTCTTCGTCGTCCAAGTTCCCTTTAGTCTTTTCCTGAAGCAGAACCAGAGTGTCAATGGCATGCCTCGCAAGGGATAAGTCGATTAATTTCTCACCAGTTTCAGGGTCAGCTATTTCACCTAAATGAAACAGAGCCGAGGTGTGCAGGGAAATAACAAATGCCATAAAGGTAACCTCCGGCATCACACACTGGCCATCCTGATCCGGCACCCTGCCATCCCCGCAGGGACAGCCATTTTCATATTCAGAAATCATAACATCCTCACAACAAGGGGGGTTGGTCTTCCGTATAAAAAAACCGACTCCGCTTCACGCTGAATCGGTTTTTCTTTACGGACAAAACGCTCACCGGATACCGGGCCTATACAAGCTCAAGTGCCAGAGCATCATCAATATTACCAAGCTGTTTCACCGTCTCCAGCAACTCTTTTGAGATCAGGGAATCGGTGCTTAAGAGAATAATATTCTGATCGGATGCCTCTTCACGTCCAACGGTCATGCGAGAGATATTCACCCCATTACTGCCAAGGGTTGTTCCAAGAGCCCCAATCACACCGGGGACATCGTTGTTATACACAAGAAGCATGGGCCCTTCTGCCTTGGCTTCAAGGCGGAAGGTGTTGAGACGTACCAGACGAGGCTCGTTCTTGCCAAACACGGTACCCACCAGCTCATTTTCACCCTCATTGGTGGTGACCTTAATGCGCAGCACGTTGACAAAATCATTGGATTCGTCGCTCTTGGATTCAATCACCCGAATTCCACGATCTTTTGCGATTACCGGGGCATTTACATAGTTCACAGCATCCTGGAGAATGGGGGTGAAGAGCCCCTTCAAGAAGGCTACAGTCACCGGGCTGGTGTTCAATTCAGCAAGTTCGCCTGAATACTCGATTGCCACCTCTTTAACACCACCCTTTGCGATCTGCATATGCAAAGATCCCAGCATCTCGCCAAGATTGATATAGGGGCCAACCTGGGCCAGTACATCATCACTGACAGAAGGGACGTTTACGGCGTTGGTCACCACACCTTTGTTCAGATACTCTGCAACCTGAGCTGCAATAGCGGTGGCCACATTTTCCTGGGCTTCGGTGGTGGAGGCGCCAAGGTGGGGGGTGCAGATAAAGTTCTTCAGGCCAAGTAGAGGGCAATTTTCTTTGGTGGTGGGTTCGTCGGCAAAGACATCCAACGCAGCGCCAGCAATCTCACCATCCACCAGGGCCTTATAGAGGGCCACTTCGTCACACACTCCGCCACGGGCACAATCGATAAACATGGCGCCCTTCTTCATATTTGTGAAGAAGTCGGTGGAAAGGACGTTTGCAGTCTCTTTGGTCAAGGGGACATGGACAGTGATATAATCGGCACGCTTGGCAAGCTCTTCAACGCTTACCAATTCAACACCCAGCTTTTCAACCAGGTCTGCTGGCATATGCGGATCATAGGCAATCACCTTCATTTTCAAGCCCTGGGCACGGTTGGCTGCAATAGCACCAATCCGGCCAATCCCAAAAATACCAAAGGTCTTGCCTGTGAGTTCACGGCCCATAAAGCTCTTCTTCTCCCACTTCCCCTCTTTCATGGAGGCAGTGGCCT
>CAYWMZ010000465.1:0-2537 GCA_964459485.1 uncultured Desulfocapsa sp.
TGATATCCCCGGAACTTGGGGTATATATCCCGGTTAAACAGTTGAAGAAGGTGGTCTTACCAGCACCGTTGGGGCCAATGAGGGCAACGATTTCACCAAGCCGGATATCCAAGTCCACATTATCGATGGCCTTAATCCCACCAAAGTTCATGGTGAGACCCTTTACATTTAAGATTGCGTTACTCATGACTCGCTTATTGGGCCTGTGTGGGCTGTTTTTTAAATTGATAACTTCGCCTGACGTTAGAGATGATTCCATCCGGCTTGAAGACCATCATCACCACCAGAATTGCACCAAAGGCCAACATTCTGTACTCTGACAGGGCCCGCAGATACTCGGGCATAAGGATCAGGATCAGGGCCCCAAAAATGACACCCACAATGGATCCCATACCACCAAGCACCACAATTGAGAGAATAATAGCAGATTCCAGGAAACTAAAACTTGCCGGGTTAACAAAGGTGGTCTTTGCTGCAAAGATAACTCCCACCAACCCTGCCCAGAAGGCTCCTAAGCTAAAGGCAATAAGCTTGGTTCGAGTCTTATCTATGCCCATTGCCTGACAGGCTATCTCATCTTCACGCAGGGCCAACCAGGCCCTCCCAAGACGAGAATTCTGGAGCCTGTTCACCACGAAGATTGTCACTATCACGAGGCCCACAACAATATAGTAAATATAGGTAATACCGGCCCCAAAGGACAACTCCATGCCAAAAAATTCAGGACGAGGGATGTTGGCAATTCCGCTGGGCCCATGGGAAAATTCATTCCAGTTTTCTAGAATAAGGCGGATAATTTCACCAAATCCCAAGGTCACAATGGCCAGATAGTCACCCCTCAGACGGAGTACCGGAAAACCAAGGAGTATACCAAGAAAAGCAGCAAAAATGCCGCCGATTGGCAAGACTGTCCAAAAACCCAAATGAAAATGAAAATTAAGGAGGGCATAACTATACGCTCCCACTGCATAAAATGCCACATAACCAAGATCCAGCAGGCCCGCCACCCCCACCACAATATTAAGTCCAAGACCGAGCACCACATACATCAGGGCGGTTGTCATAATATTGGTCTGATAGACAGAAAAGAAGTGGGGAAAGCACAGGGCGAAGATCAGAACAGCAAGACTTAAGGGATAGAGGAAACGAGGTTCCCTCAGGATGCGCTGCACAAAGGGTTCGGTGAGGGCACGATCGACCTTTTTACGTCCACTGCGACGCTCCTTACGGAGAAGATAGACCTTGGCCAGGATGGACACCACAAAGCTGCCGAGAGCAATAAAAAACATATTATCCCACCGCCAGACAATGGTACGTTCAATGGGATCAACCTTAATCACCATAATGGGAAAGGTAAGGAAGGCAAACCAGAGAGCAATAAGAGCTGAACGCTTCAATTCTTTAACTGGAAACATAATGGGTAGCGATTAGACCTTCTTGGTTTCGGCCTTCCCGAGAAGCCCGGAAGGTTTAAAGATAAGGATGAGAACGAGCAGTGAGAAGGCAAACACATCTTCGTAATCACTAGAGACGTACCCCGTTGCAAAACTCTCCGTCAATCCCAACACCAGACTGCCAAGTACTGCTCCGGGAATAGATCCGATACCACCAAGGACTGCAGCGGTAAAGGCCTTGATCCCTGCAATAAAACCGATATAAAAGTTGATCTGACCAATATGAGAGGCGATGAGCATGCCACCAATAGCGGCAAGGGCAGAACCGATGATAAAAGTTGCCGAGATAACACGATCCACATTAATACCCACCAGCACTGCCATGGTCTTATCTTGAGCAGTTGCCCGCATAGCCTTACCGAGCTTGGTAAATTTAATAAGGATAGTCAAGGCCAGCATAACCACCGCTGTGACCACAAGGATTACTAGGTCGGAAGAACCGACAACATCGGCCACTGGCTCCATAAATTCAAATTCCGGAATAAGCGCAGGAAAGGGCAGAAAGTCAGAGGTCTGGGCCAGTAACACATAGTTCTGAAGGAAGATAGACATCCCTATAGCACTGATCAGGGGTGCCAGGCGAGGGGCATTGCGCAGGGGCCGATATGCCAGTTTTTCAATGGTATACCCATAGGCACTAGACCACACAGCGGCTGCAAAACCCGCTATGACAACAATGGCCAGCAAGGGAAAGCCGTAGATGGAGAGGACTGTGGCCACGATAAAAGAGGTAAAGGCCCCTATCATATAAATTTCGCCATGGGCAAAATTGATAAGACCTATGATACCATAAACCATAGTATAGCCAAGAGCAATCAAGGCATAGATGGAGCCCCTAGTCAATCCGCCAAAAAAGAGTTCTATAAAATAATCCATATATTTGGCCACAAAAAAAGAAGCGCCTGAAACAGAACAAATCTGCTTCAGGCGTGAATCAACGGCTTCAGAAAGAGTTCTTTCTATTTAACTTCTACATATTTACCATTCTGTACCTGATACATGGCAAAGCCAACTCCAACGGCATCCCCTTTGGCATCAAAGTGAATATCCCCAACGGGTGTGGCAACAGTTTCGGTATGCAGG
>CAYWMZ010000466.1:0-2536 GCA_964459485.1 uncultured Desulfocapsa sp.
TCTGCCACAGCCTCTGCTGTTTTTTGACACAAACTCATTTCATCATTAATCTGTTTAACCACACATCCTGTCTCTTCAAGCTCCTTACTCTTCCGACTAAGCAGCTGGCCAATTTCATCATTTTTATATTCAGGCCCCCAATAGGCATGATTCATAACAAAATCACAAGCAACTTTCTTGTTTTGATTATACCAAACGGTGAAAGCCGCACCAATAGCGCCACCAGCGTCACCGGCAGCAGATTGGATATACATTTTTTTAAAGGGTGACTTCCTATACACCTTGCCATTTGCCACGGAGTTCATGGCACATCCCCCAGCCAAGGTAAGGGTATCTATTTTATGTTTATCGTAAGCGGCATCTAACAAATTAAAGAACGCCTCTTCATACATAACCTGTATAGAGTGGGCAAAATCATAATGACATTGCTCCAGCGGTTGATCTTTTGAACGCACCTGAATGCCAAATAAATCCGCCAACTCCTCGGCAAACAACTGACCAACCACGGGAGAGCCACCAGTCCATTCGTAATGAACCCCTTGCTTATGATGCAGAAAAAACCGTTTATCCAGTTCAAAAGAGCCATTATCTTTAAGATGAACCACCTGCCGCATCTCTTCAATATATGCAGGCGCACCATAAGGAGCCAGCCCCATGACCTTATACTCATCACCATAATGGGGGAAACCAAGAAATTGGGTCATCGCCTGATAAAAAATGCCAAGCGAGTGAGGGAAATAAACCCGATCCGTTATTTCAATCTCAGTGCCATGACCAACACCCCATGCCGCACTGGAAAAGTCTCCAAAGCCATCAACTGAAACAACAATTGAATCTGAAAATGACGAAACAGTGTGGGCCGAGGCCAAATGCGCCAAATGATGTTCCACCGGCACAACTTTCCCAGCAAAAGAATCATCAGGAAACGTACGACGTAACTCCCCCCTAATATCATTACGTTTTTGACGGTTACGCAACCGATCCAAAACAAAACCGACTCCCGGTTTTGTCTTTAATGTATAACCTATTTTTTTAATTAAATTAGCCTTGGAATCACTGTTTACAGCTATAATATCAACATCTGCTAAAGTTATCCCTGCCTCCCGCAAGCAGTAACGGATTGCCTCTGAGGGAAACCCTGCCCAGTGCTTGATACGGCGAAATCTCTCCTCCTCTGCGGCAGCAATAAGTTCACCATTTTTCATCAAACAAGCAGCCGAATCACCATGATAAGCATTTAAGCCTAAAATATACCTCATTTACCCACCTGCTCTAAGGAGTTATATAACTGCTTCCATTTCTTCTTGACAGCCTGGAGTGAGTAACAATTTTCAACCAAACGCTTACTTTGCCGACCACGCTCCAGACGCTCATCCACACTCCATGACATGGCCTGTAAAAGTGCCTGCCGCAGGTCGTATTCTCGCGGTTCGACCAAAAGCCCCCCCCCATCCTGCCAATCCAGCAATCCGGTTTGAACAGTAGTAATGGAAGGTGTATTCACAGAAGCAGCCTCAAGGTTCACCACCCCGACAACTTCAGAATGCGATGGCACGGCAACCACCCAGGCACTGGCAAGAAGCTGCCATTTAACGGCATCATATACAGGCCCGATGAATTCAATCTGGCTTGCAACAGAAGGGTCACGCACCATTTGCTTTAATTTAGATGCATATGCCGGGATTTCCTCTGGGCCGGCAATTATCAACCGCCAATCAGAAGAAACAGCAATATGGGAAAAAGCCCGAATTAAAATATCTATCCCTTTCACGGGGTGCAAACGTCCCAGAAAAACGATAACCCGGGCCTCCCCCTCCTGCCCATGTAAACTCTGCTCAGTTGGGATCTCATCAAGATTAATAGCATTGGGCAGCAGTACATCGGCAATAGCTGGTAATATTTTCCGCAAGCTTCTTTGTTCCGAGATGGTAATAGCTTGCAGCACAGAAGCATATTTCAAAACCGGTTTGGCAACAAGATGCCAATACATAATTTTTTTCCATTTTTTGAATACACCCTGCTGATATAAAGCCCACGGTTCAAGCTGCCCATGAACTGTAAGAACGGTGTTAATTCCCTGTTGGACGCACACCTTCTGAGCCACCAAGGTTGCCGCACGCCACAGACCATGTATATGCACTACCTGCACTCCATTATCACAAACAAGCTTTGTCAATCGGTCTTCAAGTCCATGCGTCTTGCGCCAAGAACGGGGAAACACAAAACTTTCATCAAAGAAACATTTCACCCCGGGAGGAGCCTCAATATCTGACGCACCTGTGGCAAAGATCCCGACCCATTCGTAACATTGCACCTGCCAAGCTGTCTGCTGACAGACAACAGCAGTAATGCCTGTGTTGCTGGAAGAAAAATCTTCAACAACATGAAGAATTTTCATATTTAAATCGACCATCCTTTAACATTGAAAGATGGAGCCGACGATAAGCGATTTTCCACTTCAGCCATGCATTTATCTTTTACCTCAAGTTTCGGAGTTATCTGTAATAGTGTTAAAAAATGAATCAACCCATTAAAA
>CAYWMZ010000467.1:0-2536 GCA_964459485.1 uncultured Desulfocapsa sp.
GCTCAACCCTGTTTCTACCACCCTTTTTGGCTTCATAAAGTGCTTTATCAGCAGCGTCAATAATACAACCGGGATCAGTTCTTTTCTCTGGAAAAACAGTGCAGAGACCAACACTTATTGTTACCACATCTGCGGCTTCTGAAAATTCATGAGGAATCTGTAATTCCTCAACTGAGCGTCGACAGTTTCTTGCCACAAATTCTGCTTCTTCAGTATCGGTTAAAACAAGAGCAAATTCCTCACCACCGTAGCGGGCGACCATATCACCAGGACGATTAACCAAGCTCCTGAGCCTGGCCGCAACCTTCTTTAAACATTCATCGCCCTAAGGATGACCATAGTTGTCGTTATATAATTTAAAGAAATCTATATCTATGAGAATAAAAGATATAGATGATTTGTTCCGGATTGCACGCAGCCATTCTTTATCTAGAAATTCATCCATGTACCTTCTATTGGCGACGCCGGTCAGACCATCAATGCGTGAAAGCTTTTTCAGCTTTTTGTTCGCCTCATTTAACGCATTTGTTTTTTCTGTGACGATTCTCTGGATAGTGTTCGCACGTCTTGTAATTATATGGATATATACAGCAATAAATAAAGTGAACACGATGCCGGAAACAAAAACCACCAGCGGCAACATGCCTCTTCTGACAGCAATATAACTTAACGTGGGAGAAGCAACCAGGCTCCATTGCCGCCCCCAGATTTCAGGCAATTCTTTCCTGTAGGTAATACTTTTATGCGCTGTAAACCCGGTCCGGAAATTATGAATATGAAGGGTGTCGTAACCGGAGGATAAAGTCTCATCGACAAGTTTCATTTCGATGCCCAGCAGCTCATCGTTCAGGGTGGAACTGTTAAAAATGTCGCCGATCCGATAGACACCAAGAACAAATCCTTTCAGGTTCTCCCGGCGCTTATCTAATGTTGCTGGCATTCCTTCATATATTGGCAGAAATGCCAGAAACCCTTTTTGTTTTGCATGTTCCTGCACCAGCGTAATACTGGCAGTTGCCTGGGGTATCGCGGTATCCCAGGCTTTTTGGAGCGTCTTAAACCGGGTGGCGTTAGATGCAAGGTCAAAACCAAAGGCCGCCTCATTGCCTATTAATGGTTCAACATAATACACAGGGAAATACACGTCTCTTTCTTCCGCTGTAACCATATATCCCTGTTCTTTTCGTTCCGTGATTTCAAACTCCGGGAATTCCTGCCGTTGTTTAGATTCATATGCAGCCCTTTGTGAATGAATGACTCGTGGTATCCATTCAAGCGCCTGTATATCATGATGACGACTCAGCGTTCTTTTGGCCTCAGTACTGAATTGTTTCAAATCGGGAATAGTGTCTCCGTTGAACAATATAGCCAATGAGTACAGGGTCTCAAAATTGATTGCCACCTCACGATATAATGAAGCAGCACGCTCATTGACATCTTTACGGAATTCGCTAATTATTGCCTTCTCTTCAGCTTTATAAAAAAACCAGCCACTCAAGCTGGATAATATGACGCCAGTGACTACAACTAATATCAGCATAAGTGTTGAATTGTTTTTTGTATCCATACGCAAAGGCCTTTTTGTGAGTATTGAGAACTGTCTGATTAAATATTATTTACCTTTTTGTGAACATTTTATTAATGATGTGCATAGCATTTCATATCTGGGCGAAGATTGGAAGCCCAGTGCCAAATGTAGCCTCTCACAGCTGTAAAACTTAAAGCACTCTACGATATGAGCAGCCATATAAAGCCGTTATCAAATAAACGATATAACAAACACTGCATACACATGGGCACAAAAAACATGCCTCAATTTGCATAATCAAAACCAGACACATGCTACACTCCTACCAGGCAATCACTATCGCAGCACAATAATAAAAAAAGCAGAAATTCCCCATGGACCAAGATCGTTCACAAAAGACCGAAGATCAAATCCTTGCATTAGCCGAAGCAATGAAAACCGGTACCATGCAACATGCGCGCGGCATGTTGAATGAACTAAGTTCGGCTGAAATCGCCCACCTGCTCGAATCCCTGCCCCACACCGAACGCAACATCATCTGGGAACTGGTCGATTCAGAAAAAGAAGGTGAAGTTCTCATCCAGTTAGGTGAAGAGCTGCGTGCGACCCTGATCCGAGACATGTCCCTGCAGGATCTGGTCAGTGCCACTGAAGGCATGGACATCGATGATCTGGCTGACTTCATACAGTCACTGCCAGGCCGTGTGACCACACAGGTATTAACCTCTTTAGACACCCAGCACCGCGAACGACTCGAAGCCGTTTTATCCTACCCGGAAGACAGTGCCGGCGGCTTGATGAATACCGACACCATCACGGTGCGCAATGAAGTGACCCTGGATGTTGTACTGCGTTATCTACGGCGCATGGAAAAACTGCCCGAAAACACCGACAGCTTATTTGTAACCACACGAGATAACCTTTTTGTTGGCACCTTACCGCTAACCAGCCTTTTAACAAGCGACACAGAACTCACTGTTGCTGACGTAATGAAACGCGATACCGAAG
>CAYWMZ010000468.1:0-2519 GCA_964459485.1 uncultured Desulfocapsa sp.
GCATGGCGGCAATGGCTTCAAAACAGCCACAGGCAGTCATGGGATTATTCATGAGTGAATAACAGCTCACCTGAGGAACAGCACCACGGGATGCCTGGTTTACAAAATTAGTAATACCGGTGTAATAGCCGTTATCAGGATCGGTACACTCACCTTTTTCAATGGGCTGGTTGGGACCGGTGGGATTGATATTATAGGATGCCTTGCCGTCAAGCCAGTTATAGGCGCCGCACATTCCAATACGCTCAGGTGTAATTACACAGACATGGCTGGGAGCAAACGACTGACACAGGGTACAGGAGTAGAAGACATCTTCAGTCTCGTCGGTCATGGCACCAAGGCGCAGGTCACGTTCGGTGTATACGGAAGTGGCCAGACCTGAAACCATCTTCACCCCGGCCTCTTCAGAGAAGAGTTTGACCTGGATCTTATCCACAATGGCACCAAATTCCTGATGCAGTTTTCCGTGCAGCACCTTACCAAGATGTTTGAAGGAGAAGCCCTTCTCAACTGCGGCCTTTCCTATCCTGATCCACATGATATTACGCTGTCCCATATGCATGATGCCCTGGATGTAGTTCATCAGATGATGGAACTGACGCTCAAGGATGGGCTCAAAGTCGGACTGCATCTCGCGTCCCGCAACCTCAACAAGAATGCCAAGGGGCAGGTTTTGTCCCTGCTCAATATCTGAGATATCAGGGCCTTCAAGGGTGACTAGACCATCTTCGATCTCATCCATCTCCTTGGAAATAAGGACTTCAACACCTGGTGTACGTCCACCACCACATTCCATATAGAGATCATCCTTACGGATACGCTCACCCTCAAAGGCTGGGCCAAAGGACATGGGGATGTCGATCTTGGTGACGTTGACCTTAAGGCCACGAACCTCAATGGATTTCTGAACGATATCTTCGTGGGCCACGTTTGAGACAACGTGCTCGTAGGTACAGATACCGGTGGGCAGGATCTCTGGGATGTCGTAATCGGAAATGGTTGGGAAGCCCCAGTTAATGGCTCCTGCTGCATTTGCATACCACTCATCACTGACCTCACCAAAAGCCATAACAAAGGCAAAGGTACGATCCTTGTTGTATTTGAGGTTTCCGACATAATCGCCAGGCTTCACACCACCAAAGGCCAGAGCCACACGACAGGCAAATCCGATGGCAAATACGGCGGTGGTATACTCCCGACCAAATGGTACCAGTCGGGTACCCCAGCCAACCTGAACATCTTGTTTAATCAACTGATCCGGAAGGCTTATGCCTTCGGTCTGATCGTGCATAAAGATGTAGAGATTCTTCTCCTGAAGTTCCAGTGCGATCTTGGCTGCCATCTCTGGATCTTTTGGTGTACCAAGGATAGCAGCAAAACCTGGAGCAGAACCATCAACAAACTCAACGCCACGTTTACGGAAGATGACGTCATCTGCTGCGCCAAGCCAGAAGTTATCAGCGGTCGGATCTTCGGTTGCGGTGTAGATGGAGGAATCGTTGAGATACCTGATTGCCTCATACATTTCTTCAGCAAAGAAGGTGGCCATACCTGCATCAAGTGCAGGGGCAAGATAGGGAAGCCAGATATCACCAGTTACAACGGGTGGCATAAGCTTACGGCACTCCTGAAAGATAGCTTTCATATCTCCAAGCTTTTCAACCTTGGCGCCAAGCATACTGTAAATAATAGGCAAGAAGTAGGCGGTGTTGGGAAATGAAACTTCTTTATCTTCACCGAATTTTTTCACAGCATCTTCATAGCTGCTCTCGGCCATATCTATAATCTTTTGTGCACCGCGAATAGCAGCTGAACAAATTATCTTCGACATATCTTAAACTCCTGTATTAGCTCTATTTAGCCTTAACTGTTACGTTTCAAAGGGGAGGATCCGAAGATCAATCCATAAGACCAGCTATCATTGCCTTGGTGAGTGCGATGGCTTTGGGATGACGCATAATCATCACCTCACCACCTGCCATAAGCATACAGCTTGCGGTGATTGCCTCCATCATAATACCACGGGTCTCCTGGTCACCTATCATATCGTCACTGGGCAGTTTGGTCTCTTTAGCCTTCCAAACTTCGCAACCAAGGTTACAGATAATGGGTACCTGCAATTTCTCATCCTGCTGGGTGAGTGCTGCAATGCGGATACGCTCCATTACGGAGTAGGTGTATTCAATACCATAACCCAGTGCTCCGATGGAGGGGTCCATAAGAACGGTATCGAGGGAAACTCCAAGGTTTTCAAGGAGGATGTTCAACTGTTTGGCAAGGTTTACATCAATTGGAGATGCAGCAACGATTGGATGCTGAAATGCCATTGCGGTGGCACCGATGGTGCGATAGTTGGCATCTTCCAAGGGAGCGAGACAAACCTTCTTATCACCAATAACAGAGGTAATATCCCTCAGTGTTTCGGTATCCTTATCAGAATTACCACAACCCCAGACGATAACAGGTACATCAACGGCTGCAATCACATCAGCTGCGGTCTTTGCTGCATCGGCTGCTGA
>CAYWMZ010000469.1:0-2505 GCA_964459485.1 uncultured Desulfocapsa sp.
CTGTAGTACCTTGGCAGAAATCTCTCCAGCACTGATCTTCAGTAGCAGATCCCCCTTCTTTACCTTTGAACCTAAGACTACGGGAATCTCTATAATCTGTCCTGAAATTCGTGCGGCAATGGAGGCCTTTTCAACGGCCTCAAGGGTTCCTACGACCTCAATACGGGAGCGGGAGACCTCTTCGCGTACCTGATCCACGGTGACGCTTATGGTTGGCAGAGGCGGTAACGCTACCCTCTCCTTCTCTTTCTGCCCATTGCATGCTGGAAAGAGTGCGATACCACCGAGGAGCAGGGCTCCACATATTCGTTTATTCCAATTCATCACTAACCACCTTCTCTGCTTTCATTCCCTGAAACTGCGGAAGTCCCATGGCCCGGCGCAAATCCGCCTTAGCCACCTTAATATTTGCCTTGGCCACACTCTGCCGCACCAGGGCATCGGTGAGACGCATCTCCACATCAATGAGATCGGAAGAGAGAATCACCCCTTCCTTAAACCTACTCCTACTGAGGTGGGCGCTCTCGCGGGCCTGTTCCACCATCTTGCTGGTCACCTTAAAACGCTGCACCGCCTGGCGGCAACTGAGATCGGCTTGCTTGACCTCAAGATCCATAGTCAGTTCCAGCTTTTGACGCTGGCTACGTACGACAGAGAGTTCGGCCCTGGCCCGGGCCACTTCAGCACCAGTTCGGTTTCCTTCAAAGAGACGATAGTTGAGCTTGAGCCCCGCCATCCAGGAATCACCATTTCCATCCAGCACAAACCCCTTATCGTACTGGTAAGAGGCAAAACCATCCAATGTAGGCAGGTTGCCTCCCTGGGCAGCCGCCAGATTTGCCAGCGCTACCTCTTCTGCATGGTTGAGACTCTGGAGTTCGGGACGCAGAGAGTAGCTTCGCTGCTCGGGGATCTCCTGCAATTCATCCAATTGGGAATCAATGACCACAGAGCCCTCTTTGAGGCCTAAGAGGTGTAAGAATATTTTTTGGGAGAGCTCCAGTTGATGCTGGGACAGGATATTGTTTTCAGTGGCCCGTGACTCCTGGACTTCCAGATTTAAAAGATCAGCCTTCAAGAGATCCCCTGCCTTATAACGGGCGCGAGCTACGGCAATGGAGGCACGAATAGCCTCAAGTGAGGCAGCCCTGGCTGCCAGCATCTCCTTGGCCTGAACCATGGCCTGAAAGCTCCGAACCACCTCATAGGCAAGACGGGAATGGATGGCCTCTCGATTCATTTTGGATCTGGCAACACCCGCCTCGGCCGCTTCAACACCAGCCTGATCCCTACCACCATTGTAGAAACGATATTCCACTCCGGCCCGAAGATTGAGATCATCCGTTCTCCCTGGGTCATTAAAATCGATACTGGGAGTAAAGTTGCCCTGATTAAGAATATTCCCAAAAGAATACATTGGGTTGTTGGTCTGCCCATACTGAGCGGAAATATCAACGGTGGGATAGTAGCCCGCCTTTGCCTGGGCCACTGCCGCCCTGGCCATCTCCATACGCTGCAAGGCCACACGACTGTCCGGACTGTGCATTATAGCAAAGGCCACGCTGTTTTTCACAGTCCAGATCTCAGGAGGAGCAGATTCCCCCGGAGAGGCCTGCACCATAACAAGACTGAACAGCAAAAAAATGACAAGGAAAATACTGGGAGTTCGAATCATAACAATGCTCTTGCTCATAACGAGGCCGCTGCTAGTATGGCAATGGTAAAACGTTACGTTTACCAACAGTTAGCCAAAATAAGGGAGTGAAACCTATTTAATTAAAAAATTAAACGTACAATGAGGGCGTCCCCTTTTCAAGCACAATTTTGTAAAAATCACAGCCACAATACGATATCATACCGGATATGCAATAAAAACTGAAGAAAAAAAATCCTCCCCTTATCTACAGAATTTGCTAAATAAATTTCCTGCTTCTGTCCTTTCGGGATGGTCGAAGAACTGATCCGGGGGGGCCATTTCAAAAACCGATTTTAGTCCGCCCCATAGGGAGTACTATCCATCTTTTAACAATCATCAAAACCGCTACATTTTCACAAGGTTTAGTCCCTTCGCAAAGGATCTAAGCACCTAAGAATAGGAACTAATCTAAACCAACCACTCTCTTTCAAGAAAAAAAACCGATATCACATGGCTCACAACTGAACAAGGAATTTTACTCTAACTACGGGGAGAATCGAAAAATTCTTGACGTCTCATCGTTTACGACTAAAATAAGTATTTTAATGATATAGTCCTGTTTTCCTTTTCCCGTGGTGTCTAGCCCTATATGAGGTCTCCAATGAATCCGATGCTCAAATCAACCATTATCACTGTCTGTCTCCTCTCCACTGTTATCCTGGTCAGCTCAGGATGCAGCAAAAAAACCGTAGTCCCCCCCGAGGGCGCACCCGCTGGAGGTTCCGAGATATCCGGAGGAACAAATATCAACTACCCCGCAGCAGATGGCGGCTATTCCGAGAGTGGACTAGCAGGGGAAGAGTCCATAG
>CAYWMZ010000470.1:0-2497 GCA_964459485.1 uncultured Desulfocapsa sp.
AATCATGGTGCCCTGTTTATCAACTATGAAGAGGTAGCCGCTCTTGCCAATAGTGGTTTTGCGCATGATATAACTCAGTTGGACAATCAGTTCTTTTTTGCGTTTCTCCACCTCTTTTTGGATATCATCAATAGAAATCTCGGTATTGATAACCATTTGCCAGTTGGGAAAATCCCTGGAGAAGGTCAATTTTTCGGAGGTATCTTCCCTATCGGGACCATTCGATGAACGGTATTGTGAAAAACCTTCTCCATTCTTTCTGGCAATTGCAACCAATTTCGGCACAATTAATGCTCCATTGGCATCTTTTATTTGACTATTGTCAGAACCTTTTTCCATGTAGGGGTGAGCGATTACAGTGGAGTCATATCCATTGATAAAGAAATAGTTGTCGTCACCATAGCGAATCTTGTTTGCCAGGAAGATAGCTTCATTTTTGAGAGTTTGTTTCAATTCTTCAACGGTGGCTGTGGTTCCAATGATCCAGTCAAAGGGAGCAAAGGTAAATACATAGGCAACTTTGTCTACGATGGCCTTGGTTTCTGGATGATTCCATCTGTAGTTTATGGTACCGGAACCATAATTTCTGGAGATATTCTGGAATTCCTGAATAAAGTGCGTCCCGTTGTCGTCTGTGAGCTGGGAGAGGTCTTTTCCGTTGTACTCTGGGTAAATGGGGTGCTCAATAATGGTGGTTCCTTTGTGGATGAAAAAGTATCCTGCGCCCTTACGGAATCGATAGATTTTTACATATTGAATAATGGCCTGCTTCAGTTCTTCAGAACTCATGGTGTCTTTGTTTCTGTTGTAATACTGGGTCAGGTTCGCCTTGAGATCCTCCCCCTTCTCCCGTAACATGGAACCGATATTTTCCGGGCGTGACTGCTGGTATTTTGTCTCTACGATGGACCAGAATGAGTCGGTGAGATTACGGAGTTCTGTTTTGTGATATTGCAGGGCATTCTTTTCGAAATGCTTAAGGTTGCGCTGAATATTCTTACTGAGGAGTACAACTTTGTTTAGAACCTCTTTACCATTGGTCTCCTCCAGAGACAGGGTGCTCTGTTTGACCTTGGGGAGAACCAGCAGAAGCAGGGCTGCTGTGTACACCAGAATAATAACGCTGACCAGCAGCATTGATTTATGGAATATTCTTGACCTGAACACACAGACTCCTGTTCGATAGCGGTGAAATTTTAACGGGTTGCTAGCTGAATTACACTGCTGAAAAAACTGGTTTTACGCACCCCGGTGAGGGGGAATTGGGGAGTGCATTTGAGAAAGCTTGCTATGTCTGCGGCGAAGGTATTTCTCAAAATATATGTAGAGAGACTCCTTGACAGCAAGTATAGCATTGAAGCTACTTTTAGTTAAAGAGTATTTACTGGATGACTCAGGATCATTGGATATTTATGCAGGTTGAGATAGTTCTATCCTTGCGAGCCAGCAGATAGGCAGGAGAAATATCCACTGAGATTAGGCTGCTTCCTCTCTGATTCTTGGCATGGTGCTTGGCTATCGCTGCCTCTTCTGAAAGATCGAGGTCGTGAAGCTGCTGTTGCTGTCCATCGCGTATCATCGCCCCAACGGAGAGATTCATCCGGGAGTAGGAGCAGAGACGGCCCTGGCGATCCTTTGCCAGGATGGGACTTACAGGTTTGCTGCGATAGAAGCTGGCGACCCGGCGAAGGATACTATGGACGGTGTCAAGCCTGGCCTGATCCCAAAAGATAAGTTCAAAGTCATCACCGCCTATGTGACCTATAAAGGTGTTACTGGGGTCTGTGTTGCCCTGAAGAAGCTCAGCAACCAGGAGGATAGCTTCATCTCCCTTGCAGAATCCGAAAATATCGTTAAAGGGTTTGAAGTTGTACAGATCCAAAGAGGAGGTGAGACGATAGCTGGCATCCTCAAGGGAGAGGAGGGATCTGGTTAATCGGCCTCCCAGAAGTCTTCTTTTTCTGCACCGCATTTGGGGCAGACCCAATCGGCGGGCACGTCTTCCCAAGCGGTGCCGGGATCGACACCGTTCTCATAGTCACCTTCTTCTGGATCGTAGATATAGCCGCAGGGGCATTCCCATTTCTGCATGTTTATTCTCCTTTTTTAGTATTAATAATACTCTTTCTCGGAGTACCCTATTTTGAGACTGGAATCAAGTTTTGTTGTGGAGAAAAGTTTAAAATATGCCTTAAAAGTATTCTAAGTATGGGATAGCTTAGGAGGTTTAGCCTCTGGGATTTGGGGAGAATTGCAACTTGCTGCTGTCAAATGATGGACTTGCCTCTATCGTACTCAATGATAGTACTTTACTTGAATAATTGTATAAGGTTTACTAAAATTAGTGAACTTGTAAGGGAACTATTCAGCGTACCCCTCAAAATATGGGCAGACTCGGATCTGTAACTGTTCAGAAGTGCCCAGGTTCGTTCAGGCTGGTCGCCGTAGTGTACGATTTTGTACATGAGGCGTCCAGACCGGACGAAAATGGGTGCTG
>CAYWMZ010000471.1:0-2491 GCA_964459485.1 uncultured Desulfocapsa sp.
ATGACTAAAACTCTCAAATACGGAGCCATCCTCTCCGTTTCATTGCTGTCTATGCCCCTTATTGAGACGGCCCAGGCCCGACTTAATATCCTGAGTGGTGGGATCGCCACTGCCTATGACTACACCCAAACAACTTATGACAATGAACTCGATGGCCAAACGCCCCCGCAGAGTAATCAACGTCTTAAGAAGTTGAGCATTGGCCCCATATTTATCTTTGAGACAAAAAGCAGTGTCAATGACCTGGAACTCCGTTATAATCCTAATTTTGCATATGACTTCGAGCAGACTAATCATACAGTAGACCAGGATCTAAACATCACAGCTGTCCATAACTTCAGCAAAAGTTTCCGATCCAACTTCACAAATCATTTCCTCTATACAGACGATCCCGAGCTCATAACGAGTGCCAACAGTTCCGACTTCAACAAAGGGCGCAGACGCTACTGGAGCAACGACTTTAACCTAGGCTCCTCTTACAGCTACAATGCCACAAGTTCCATCACTGGCGGATATTCCTTTCGTATCCTTAGAAACGAAGGTACTAGCATTGATGGCTATGACAATTATGACAGGCATATTGTCGATCTTTCCTTGCAACACCAGATCAATAGTTACTGGCTGCTAGGTGCTACAACCAGCTACACCCGTGGCCTCTTCGACCCACCGAATCAACAGGTAGTTGATACCATTACAGAGGGGCTTTCAAGTGATTTGTCTGAATATAGGGCAGGTACAACGCTTAACTGGACACTGAGCCCACGAAAGACCTTAATAAGCAGCTATGAGTTTTCAGGAACTGTGTACGATGCTGCCCTGCGAAACAATACCAACCTCCACAACCTGAGCTTAGGGGGGCGGTACCAATACACGAAACATCTCTCCCTTGCCATTGGAGGCGGACCATCATATGAAAAGACGGAAGGTTTCAATGGTAACTGGGATTATAACGCCCATCTGGATTTCAGCTATGAAGTAGGGGAAAAATCAGCATTCACTGCAGTTATGAAAAAGGGCTACGACCAGGAAAACTTCTCTTCAAACAACAACGGGCTTGGCAGGGATCAGGGACTCACCAACTTCTGGGACTTTCAGCTTGATTTTTCCAGCGAATTACTAAAGGATCTCCGTGCAAAATTCTTTGTCTCCTATCGAAACGAGCGCCAGGAAGACCTTCTCCACGGGATCAGTAACAGTGTGGAGAATGGCACGCTTGCAGAGATAGATGATCCCGAAACATTCCGCCGCCAGACGCTCTTCAACAAAGATATTTACCGTGGAGGAGGCTCCATCAATTACAGTTTTATGCAGTACTGGACCAGTGCCATAAGTTACAGCTATCGTTCCCAAGAATCAGAACGAGTAAATGATAGTTATGATGAACATCGTCTCTTTTTAACCCTTAGCGTTCAAAAAGAATTATTACGCTGGTAGCTCTTTATGATACCCAAAAAAATCACAGCAGCCATTCTTCTTCTCATTCTAGGAACGTGGTTTGTACTCCACAACAGTGCCTCTGTTATGGTAGTCCCTATCAAACAGAGTCTCAGCTCTTTTCCAAAGCAGATAGGGCAGTGGGAGATGGTTCATTCCAGTGAATCGTCTGAAGATGTGATCAAAATGCTGGGCGTCGATGATGATATCCAATACACCTACCGTAATAAAGCAGGGAGACTCATCAATCTCTATGTTGGATATTACAGTGCTGTCGGGGTGAAGGGGAGCTACCACTCACCGAGAAACTGCCTTCCTGGCGGGGGATGGGGAATTGATGAGATCACCCCGTATAAACTCGGTATGGGAATAGAAGGAAACTCTCAGTCAGTTATTTCAGAGATGCTGATACGAAATGGAGACAACTACCAGGTAGTTCTCTACTGGTACCAGAATCGAGGCCGTATCATCGCCTCTGAGTATTGGGAAAAAATCTACCTGGTCTTGGATGCCCTGCGCCTGCAACGACGTGATGGCACTTTTGTGCGAATTATGTCAGCCGTCCCGGATAATGATATTGCAGCGACATCACGGGAAACCGGGGCCTTTGCCGAGCTGGTTATGAATACCTTGGAATCTTATTTACCGGGGAGAGTACTATGAAGGACAACCAAACACTGGATCGGCAAGCACTGCTCTCTCTGGTGATACTCTTTTCTGGCATTCTGTTTCTCTATTTCCCAATTTTCACCACACTTGTCCACGACTGGAAAACTAACGACAACTATTCCCACGGATTTTTCATTCCTCTTGTTTCCGCCTATCTCATTTATGCCCATCGCAGTGAGTTAAAAAAAATACCCATACAAACTAATATTGTAGGACTGCTCATCCTAATCCTTGGACTAAGTCAGTTAGTCGTCGCCAAAATAGGCTCAGAATTTTTCCTACAGCAAACTTCCTTGCTCCTTGTTCTCTCAGGTACCGTTCTCCTCTGTTTGGACCGGCCTCACCTTCCGCACCGGCCTGGGCGCTGGTTTCAGAATCGTATTCAGAA
>CAYWMZ010000472.1:0-2489 GCA_964459485.1 uncultured Desulfocapsa sp.
GACCATGCTCTGCGTGACCCATGAGATGGGCTTTGCCAAGACCGTGGCCAACCGCGTCCTCTTTATGGATGCGGGTGAAATAATTGAAGAGAATGAACCCAATGAGTTTTTTGATAATCCCCAGTCCGATCGGACCAAGCTCTTTTTGAGCCAGATTCTGTAGTGAGAGTATAATGGCAGATATACACTGGTTGCAGCATGTCCCTTTTGAGGGCTTAGGATCTATGGAAGGCTGGCTGGTAGCCCAGGGCTATGATCTGTTTTGCACCCGTCTCTGGGCAGGTGACCCTTTGCCGCCTCCTGATTCCTTTGCCGGCCTCATCGTTATGGGTGGCCCCATGGGGATCTATGATGATATTGAGTACCCTTGGCTAGCTGCGGAGAAGGAATTTTTAAAGAAGGTGATTGCGCGAGGCACTCCCACCCTTGGGATCTGTCTTGGAGCACAGCTGCTGGCCGATGTGCTTGGAGCGGATGTTACTGCTAATCCTGAAAAGGAGATTGGCTGGTTTCCCGTAAGCCGCAGTGCAACTGTACCCGAAAAACTAGCAAGGGTATTACCTGCTGAGATGACAGTGTTTCACTGGCACGGAGATACTTTTGGATTGCCGGAGGATTCGGTTGCACTCTACTCCAGTGAGGCCTGTGTGAATCAGGCCTTTTTGTATCAGGAGCATGTGTTGGCTTTGCAGTTTCATCTGGAGACCACCCGTGACAGTGCTGCCAATCTTATTGATAATTGTCGTGCGGAGCTGGTCTCTGCTCCCTGGATTATGTCTGAGAGTGAGATGTTGTATGGGGCTGAACGGTTTGCTGAGATTAACGCCTGCATGCATCAGCTGCTGGATCAGTTTTTTTCAAAATAAAGAGTGCTAGGAGGGATGTGGTGAAGAAACTATTTTTGTTGAGTGTGATTTTTGGGTTGCTGTGCTCTGTTTCTACCGTTGTATATGGTGCTGAGGCAGTGGAGACAGCAAATCTTCCTCAGAATCAGAATCAGAAGGGTACAAGCTGGAAGGCAGCAGGTCAGGAGATCGGTGAGGCTGCTCATGCTGTGGGCGATGCCACAGCGGACAGCTCAAAACATATCTGGAATGAGACCAAGAAAGAATCCGCAGAAGCTTGGGGGGCAGCAAAGAAAGGCTCTACCGAGGCCTGGGAAGCTGCCAAAAAGCAGGGCAAGGCTGCCTGGGAAGAGGGGAAGGCCTCGATTCATGATGCTACGGCCCCTCCTCCAGCTGCATCGGAGACGGATTGATAGGTCGGAAAGCAGATAAAGGTTAGAAAACGAAAAGCCGATTAGCGGAGTGGACAACACTTCGCTAATCGGCTTTTTGCATTGTTGTGGAGTCGTTGGCTACTAGCTGGCCTGTTCCAAAGCAACTGCCACAGCGACCGAGGCGCCGACCATAGGGTTATTTCCCATGCCGATAAGCCCCATCATTTCCACATGGGCCGGAACAGATGATGAGCCTGCAAACTGGGCATCGGAGTGCATCCGTCCCATGGTGTCGGTCATTCCGTAGGAGGCGGGCCCAGCTCCCATATTGTCGGGATGGAGCGTGCGTCCTGTGCCACCGCCTGAGGCCACAGAGAAATATTTTTTGCCACTCTGGTTACATTCCTTTTTGTAGGTTCCTGCAACCGGGTGTTGGAAACGGGTGGGATTGGTGGAGTTGCCAGTAATGGAAACATCAACCCCTTCAAGATGATTGATGGCAACACCCTCGCGCACATCATCGGCCCCGTAACAGCGAACGTCTCCGCGCGGTCCCTCTGAAAAGCGTTTTTCTTTCACTATGCTCAGTTTGGATGTTGCGTAATCATATCGGGTTTCAACACTGGTGAATCCATTAATTCGCGAGATGATATGGGAGGCGTCCTTGCCAAGGCCATTGAGGATGACCCGCAACGGATTCTTGCGAACCCGGTTTGCAGACATGGCAAGGCCGATGGCGCCTTCTGCAGCGGCAAAGGACTCGTGTCCGGCGATAAAGGCAAAACACTTGGTCTCTTCACGCAGCAGCATGGATGCCAGGTTGCCATGTCCTATTCCCACTTGACGACTATCAGCAACGGAACCAGGGATACAGAAGGATTGCAGGCCGATACCTAGGGTCGCTGCAATATCCACGGCCTTGGTCTCGCCTTTTTTAATGGCGATGGCTGCACCCACTGTGTAGGCCCAGCAGGCGTTGTCAAAACAGATGGGTTGGATCTCTTTTACAATCTTGGCCACATCTACGCCATAGGCATCACACACCTCTTTAGCCTCTTCAAGGCTCTTCATTCCATACTCTTCAAGGACAGGAATGATCTGATCGATCCGCCTTTCATAACTTTCAAATAGTGCCATACGATTCTCCTTATTCCTTACGCGGATCTATGGTTTTCACAGCATCTGCAAAGCGACCGTAGGTGCCGGTTGCGTTTTCCATCGCCGTATTGGCATCTTCACCGTTTTTGATGGCCTCCATCATACGACCGAG
>CAYWMZ010000473.1:0-2484 GCA_964459485.1 uncultured Desulfocapsa sp.
CCCTTCAAACAGGCATAAAAAAAAGCGGGCAAAGCCCACTTTCATAGCCACCTTCCCCGCAGGGTTGTGGTATGGCATCAATGGGGATACTACGTTACAACTCCCATCAACACTGGAGCGGGCGACGAGGTTTGAACTCGCGACCCCAAGCTTGGGAAGCTTGTACTCTACCAACTGAGCTACACCCGCTACCTTCCCGTTCCAATTCAGTAGTAAAACACAAAAAACATGCTCTGTCAAGAAATTGCCAATGGATACTCCAAGGAATACCATAAAAATAATCACATAGCAGGAACCCCCACTTACACACCCGACAACAGCAAAAGAAACTTGCATTATCAGAGACATAGCAAATCGTTAAAAAACATCCATCCAGCATCTCCACCATGGCATTGACCCCAAAAAACAACAATTAGCAATTGACAAACCGATGCGGGATTAATACAACTTCTGCAACTTTGGCAATAGAGGACAAGCCACCGGGACACACCATGCCCCCAAAATGCCTGCCCGAAGGAAATTTATCATATCGCCATAACAATCCGATGTTTCAGAAAAAAGACAATAAACAAGGGTACGCCGTCAATATGCAGGCCATAAAGAACAGAAGCATCACCATCGAACACTGCCCCATCAACATCCTTGAGGCCGGTGACTTCAATACTGCACCACTGCTCTTTCTCCACGGCAAGGCCTTTCAGGCTGAGACCTGGCGGGAGCTTGGCACCCTGGATGCGGCCATACAGGCTGGATTTTCCGTAGTGGCAATAGATCTTCCGGGCTACGGCAAGACACCGGAGGCAGAACTTGAGCCGGACGAGATCATCCTGGGTATAATGCAAAGCCTGGAGCTATCTCGAATTATACTCGTTGGCCCCTCCATGGGGGGCAAACTCTGCCTTGAGTTCAGCATCAAGCATCCGAAGATGGTCGCCGGACTGGTCGTTATTGGGGCCGTTGGGGTTAAAGAGAACCGATCCCGCCTACAAGAACTCCCAGCCAAAACTCTTATAATATGGGGTGAAAATGATCAGATCTCTGATCCAGCCAACGGCACCCTCCTGAACCAGGAAGTTGTCGGCTCAAAACTTGTGGTCTTCAAAGGAGCCAAACATCCCTGCTATCTTGAGCAGCCTCAGCTCTGGCACGACACCTTACTCAACTTTGCAAAAACAGTTAGCCAATAAGCCCTAATCATATGTCAGATAAAATACTCATCATTGCGGAAAAGCCCAGCGTAGCTGGTGACTTGGCAAAAGTTCTTCCGGGAAAGTTCAAAAAGTCCAAGACCCACTACGAAAGCGACAGCCATATCGTCTCCTATGCCATTGGTCACCTGGTCGCCATCCAGTATCCAGAAGAGATTGACCCCAAGTATAAGAGCTGGTCCCTTGACAACCTGCCCATTATCCCGGATGAATTTCCCTTAAAGGGCCTTAAGGGTACCAAGAGTCAACTCAACGCCCTGCAAAAACTGATTCGCCGAAAGGATGTAAAAGAGATCGTCAATGCCTGTGATGCAGGACGTGAGGGTGAGTTGATTTTTAAATACATCCTGCGCTATGTGTGGAACAAATCTGTTGCCAAAAAGAGCTTTAAGCGCCTCTGGCTCCAATCCATGACTCGGGATTCCATCAAAGAGGCCTTTGCCAATCTTCGTGGCCCTGAAGAGATGCATGCCCTGGAAGATGCGGCCCTGTGCCGCTCCGAATCGGACTGGCTCATCGGCCTCAATGCCACTCGAGCACTCACCGGATTCAACTCCAGAAAAGGCGGGTTCTTCCTCACTTCCTGTGGCAGGGTACAGACACCCACCCTGTCCCTTCTGGTGAAACGGGAACAGCTGCGACTGGCCTTCACCCCTCGTGATTATTTCACCATACAGGCAACATTTGCCTACGATAGCAGCAGCTACCTGGGGAAATGGATCAATCCGGATTTTAAAAAAGATCCCGAGAATGAGCACGCCCGGGCCGATCGCCTCTGGAAGGAAGAAGATGCTGCCGCTCTGGTTAAAAAATGCGCCGGACAGGCAGCAGAGGTCACAGAAACCTCAAAAAAATCGAGCCAGCGCGCTCCCGCCCTCTACGACCTCACCTCTCTTCAACGTGAAGCCAATGGCCGGTTTGGTTTTTCTGCTAAAAACACCCTTTCCATTGCCCAGGCCCTCTACGAGCGGCATAAGGTGCTAACCTATCCCCGTACCGATAGTCGCCACCTCCCTGAGGACTATCTGCCCAACGTAAAGAAGACCATCAAGAAACAGCAGGAGTGGCAGCTGGGCATTCATGCCAAGACCGCACTTGAGCAGGGCTATGTAAAGAAAGAAAAACGTATCTTTGATAACAAAAAGATCTCCGATCATCACGCCATCATCCCCACCAACAGTCTGCCCTCTTCACTGAGTGAGCCGGAGATGAAGATCTACACCATGGTGGTACAGCGTTTTCTCGCTGTTTTTTTCCCGCCTGCCAGATATCTCAA
>CAYWMZ010000474.1:0-2483 GCA_964459485.1 uncultured Desulfocapsa sp.
AGGAGAGGACATTGGTTGTGGCGTCTTTTTCACGGTAATGGCCATTGAGCCATCTCATTTCAGTATCATCAACAAAGAGCACAGAAAGATCATGATCTGCAACCCCAAGTGTGCGCATCAACCAGGTAGCCCGACGTCGTAATAGTGCAGTATTGATGCGGGGAGTTGTTAAACCGGAGTTATCATTGAAATAGGCCGGCATGTACGTTTGTCCTATGAAATTTTAGAATTCTTCTCATAGGCCCCGATGATTTTCTGCACCAGTGGATGGCGTACCACATCCCCTTTCGAAAAGTTGCAGAACTGAATTCCATCGATATTGGTGAGGATACTTTTGGCATGGCGCAGCCCGGATTGCTGGGAGCGGGGAAGGTCGACCTGGGTGATATCACCGGTAATTACGGCGGCTGAGTCAAAGCCGATTCGGGTCAGAAACATCTTCATCTGTTCCTGGGTCGTATTCTGGGCCTCATCGAGGATGATAAAGGCATCGTTTAAGGTTCGTCCCCTCATAAAGGCCAGGGGCGCAATTTCAATGGTACCCTGTTCTATATAGTCGGCACTTTTCTCAGAACCGAGCATATCACTTAGGGCATCGTAGAGAGGACGAAGATAGGGATTGACCTTTTGGGCCATATCTCCTGGTAAGAAGCCGAGTTTCTCACCCGCTTCCACGGCGGGCCGAGTGAGGATGATGGATCGAACCTGTCCAGAACTGAGGGCCGATACCGCCATGGCAACGGCCAGGTAGGTTTTGCCGGTACCCGCAGGCCCGATACCAAAGACCACATCACGTTTGCGAATGGCATCGATATATATTTTCTGATTCTTGGTCTTGGGAGATATGATACGATTCTGGGCAGTTACATAGACCTTATCCAGAAAGATCTTGGCCAGATCGGCGTGAGGAGTTGTCTCAAGAACCTGGAGACCAAAGGCAATATCTGCACTATAGAGCTGAAATCCTTTGCCTAGGAGGATGTAAAATTGTTCCAGAAGATCTGTGGCAAGATCCACCTCATGTCCGAGGCCGGTAACATGGATACCATTACCACGGGCATGAAGGGATACCCCGACATTTTTCTCAATGAGCCGGAGATTTTTATTGAACTCTCCGTACAAAACCGCAGCCTGATTATTATCAGGAAAAGAGATATCGTGGCTGACTTGCTCTTGAACCATTATTGTACACCTTTAGTTTCAAGTTCCTCATCGATGATTTGTTGGATAGCCGGCAGATTCCTGTCTTTAACCTTGATGCCATCAACAAAGATAGTGGGTGTCCCTGTAACACCTGCAGCCTTTGCATCTCGAATATCTTTTGCTATCTTCTCTTTGACGGCAGGGGAATTCATATCTTTTCGGAATTTATCTATATCTAACCCAAGCTTTGTGGCAATCCCCATGATGGCCTTGGAATCTAGATTGGGAGAGATGGCAAAAAGTTCATCGTGAAATTCCCAAAATTTCCCCTGTTCTCCCGCTGCCAGTGCTGCTCGGGCAGAGGAATTTGAATATTTATGGAAATTAAGGGGCATATTTTTGAGGACGATTTTAAGGTTATCCGGGTTATTCTCAAGCACCTGCTCAAGTAGCGGCACAACTTTGCCGCAGTATGGTCACTGGAAATCCGTAAAATACGTCAGGGTTACTGGTGCATTGACGTTCCCCAAAAAGGGGGATCCCTTGGTGTCAATAGAGACCATAAAACTGACTGAGATATCGGTGAAACTGTTTGTTTTCTCATTGATCAGGTATAGTTTGTCACCACGCGGGGCAATGTCTATGGCGTTAACACCGTCTTCAACATCTATTAATCCCAAAAGTTTTCCTTTAGCTCTGTAAACACGAATCTGGTTACTGTCGGTGAGGATAAAAACTTTTTGACCATCTAGGGAATAGACAAAATCAAGGGGTTTGTCTGGGAGTTTCCATGTGTTTTCAACCTGTAGCTGAACCTTATTAGATCCACCCGTACTTGCGGTGGCTAGCACTGCCGAGGTTGAAAAAGATAACATGAGCATGGCACAGCCTGCAATACACTGTTTGTATGTCATCGGTTCCTCATATTCTTTTTTTTTGTGATAGAGCTGCCTTGGGCTGGCGAACCCTCAATATTTGGAAGAGCCTTAGCGGCCCGTTATAGATATATGCTGGGTGAGATAACGAACTGTTCTCCTCCAATGTTTGAAGATAGTAGTCCCTGACAGATTGTTTGGCAAGGTCAGGGCATAAAAATCATGGCACCTATGAGCGAACAAAACGTTGGTGGATAGATTTTTCCAATTGAAAAAGGGAAAAAAGGAGGGGAAAGCAGGGTTTTTTGTGTTCAGGGCACCATCGGTCTTGACTGTAGGTAGGATGTGAATTATTTACTATCAGATCGTAAAAAACACTTTGCAGTACGAAGAACAGTTTTTTTCAGTAAGCGAGGGTGGCGGAATTGGTAGACGCACTGGTCTTAGGAACCAGCGCCTTGTGCA
>CAYWMZ010000475.1:0-2471 GCA_964459485.1 uncultured Desulfocapsa sp.
TGAGCGCAAAATATTTAGGGATAGATATTCCACCATTGGGTGAGATCCCTGAAGATCCTGCGGTGTCCGAGGCCCTGAAGGCATATATCCCCGTTTGCGAACTCTCCGCCCAATCACCGGCAAGCCTGGCAATCCTGCAAATCACAGAAAAAATAGATAAAATCATCGATTTATTTGCAAAGCAATCAGAAAAGACAACTCCTTAGGGGATGGTTCTTGCCACGCCCTGCCTGCCATCCAATCGCCACAAAAAACTTTTTTGTCAGCACAGGGCCGTTCACAGCTTGACAGAATGGTATTAATTAAGTATTTTTCTCTGTTTTTACTGTAAACTTGAACACTATTGCCTGGGTAGGACGTACAGAAGAGTACGCCCGAGGCCTTATACTTGTTTTTATTATAATATTTTCCGTTCATTAGCCAAAGGCTAAGGACAACACAATGCGACTGATATGTTTAACAATCTAACAGACCGACTCGAAGACGTATTTAAGAAACTTCGGGGCACCGGTAAACTTACGGAAGAAAACATTAAGGAATCCATGCGGGAAGTGCGCATGGCTCTCCTTGAAGCAGATGTCAACTTCCAGGTTGTTAAAGACTTTATTGCAAAAGTCACCGAAAAATCAATTGGACTCGAGGTCGCCAAATCCCTCTCTCCCGGACAGCATGTTATCAAGGTTGTCCATGACGAATTAGTCGAACTCCTTGGTGGTAGTACCGAGCAGATACGACTGGATGGCCGCCAGCCCGTAACCATCATGATGGCGGGCCTCCAAGGATCTGGTAAGACAACCACTTCCGGTAAGCTTGCCAAAATGCTCAAGGATAAGGGCAGAAAACCCTACCTTGTTCCCGCTGATATATATAGACCAGCAGCCATTGAGCAGCTCCAGGTGCTTGGCAACAGACTGGACATTCCGGTTCATCCCTCCACAACGGATATTAAACCGGTGGAAATCTGCCGCATGGCAATGGTAGCAGCAGAGCAGAATGGCTACGACACCCTGATCTTTGATACCGCAGGTCGTCTCCATGTGGACGAAGAGCTTATGGGTGAGCTCAAAGAGATACAGAGTACCATCCACCTCTCCGAGGTGCTCTTTGTAGCGGACTCCATGACGGGTCAGGACGCAGTAACGGTTGCCGACAAGTTCAATCAGGATCTGGAAATCAGTGGTGTGGTTCTCACCAAGATGGAAGGTGATGCCCGAGGTGGTGCCGCCCTTTCCATTAAGAGTGTTACCGGCAAACCCATCAAATTTGTGGGCGTCGGCGAAGGCCTTGATGCCTTAGAAATTTTCCATCCCGACCGTATAGCCTCCCGAATTTTGGGTATGGGCGATGTGCTGACCCTGATCGAAAAGGCTGAGGCAGTTGTTGACAAGAAAAAGGCCGATAAGCTTGCCAAAAAACTCAGGCAGTCCACATTCACCCTCGAAGATTTCCTGGACCAGATCCAGCAGATCAAAAAGATGGGCTCCCTGGATCAGATCATGGGAATGATCCCTGGCATAAATAAGTTAAAGCAGTTGAAAGACGCTCCCAAACCGGATGAGAAGGAACTGGCCAAGACAGAGGCCATTATCCGTTCCATGACCAAAAAAGAGCGCAAGAACTATAAGATCATCAACGCCAGTCGCAGACAGCGTATTGCCACTGGTTCCGGCACTTCGGTCACCGAAGTCAACCGAGTAATCAAAAGTTACTCGGCCATGCTCAAGATGATGAAAAAGATGCGTGGCAAGCCGGGGATGGTAACCGGGAAGAAACGTAGAAAGATGCCCAAGGGCATGCGAAAATAAGACCATAAGAGTATGTTTGGCCCACCATGCCGTACATACTGCAAATGACGGCATAATGAATGCCCGATTCACGGAGCACCGTAAGTGTTCCACCATAACCTGAGGATATATCCGCAAATGGCAGTGAGAATTCGTTTAACAAGACTTGGCAGAAAGAAGAAACCTTTTTATCGTATCGTTGTTGCTGACGCAGAGTGCAAACGTGACGGAAAGTTTCTTGATGTGATCGGAACCTACGATCCCCTTCAGGATCCTGTCGTTATCAAACTCGATAACGCAAAGCTTGAAGACTGGCTCGGACGTGGTGCTCTGCCTACCACCACAGTAAAGAGCATCCTCAAAAAAGCTCCGGCTGCCGAGTAAGGGATTATGCAGGAACTGATCACCTTTATCGCCAAGTCACTGGTGGATACTCCCGATGACGTGCAGGTAACTGTCACTGAAGAAGATGATACCATTTTGGTGGATCTTGCTGTTGCCAAGGATGACCTTGGAAAGGTGATCGGAAAACAGGGGAGAACGGCAAGAGCCATGCGTTCCCTGCTTTCTGCTGCTGCTGGGAAAGAAGATAAAAAGTCCCGTCTCAATATTGTAGAATAACGTTCCAGAAGATGGCGGATCTTTTTCCCTTCGAGTCAGAGAAGTATGTGTTGTTAGGGAAGGTTA
>CAYWMZ010000476.1:0-2449 GCA_964459485.1 uncultured Desulfocapsa sp.
AGTTACATTTCGTGCTTTTTCTGCGTTTCTTACTGTTACGCTGAATAGTTACAAAATTTCTTGATTCAAGGGAGGAAGCAATGGGTTCAACACATCAACAAACATCCACCGGAAAAAAAGGACGTTGTTCTGTTCTGAAGAGTAACAAGGGGTTTACCCTGATAGAGCTTGCCATTGTACTGGTGATTATCGGACTTATTCTGGGTTCAGTGCTCAAAGGAAAAGATCTGATCAACAGTGCCAAACAGAAGAATTTTTATTCTAGTTTTCTAAAGACATGGCAACTCTCCGTGGCGACGTATTATGACAGAACCGGCTATTTGCTTGGTGACGGGATTAAAAATGGTGGAACGGCGGCAACTACAAATGGAAACTTTGATAATATCAGCGGTGCAAACTTTGGTGCGGCAAATGGCATCGATGCAACACTGAAGCGCGTTGGCCTTGAAGTCCCCACAACAAATACTGCCAACAGCGGACAGTTCTCTTTTAAGGGTGCCTACAGCGGTTCCCAAACAATTAATATGTATCTGTATCATCTCGCAAGCCATACCGACGGTACCGTAGATAATCGCCTGTGGTTAACGAATATGCCTACAGACCTAGCTATTGGTCTGGACAAGATTATTGATGGTCAGATGGATTCCAATGCTGGTGCCTTCAGACAGTACCATGATGATGTTGGTGCAAATGGTGTCTGGCCGGATGCAAGTACAACCCCAACTGTAAGTGCCTCTCTTCTGATAGATTTCTGATCAAATTGACTGGCGCAGGTGGAAGCCACATCCGGCGGCTTGTGATATATGGTGGTGCTGCCGTCGGTGTTAGCTGGGGCCGTAGCTGCTCCAGTAGTAACTGTTGCGTATCGATTCGATATCTCTTGAAATACATGGCTTCTGCTTCATCTACCTGGAAAGGGTGTTCCAGGTAGATGAACAGCGTTTTTTCCACAGGGCCGTTTCCTCTCCCGCTGTTTTTCCCTAATATTCTGTCTGATTTCTGTTATAAGCTAAGAGTAACTGCACCATCATAGGTGGTTCCTGCTGTACAATTAGCTATTGCCAATCCAGCATCACATTTTGCCATATCTTCGAAGGGAACACTGTTTGTACAGTTTGCCTGAGAGTAAATTTTCTGACCAAGACGGACAGTTACAGTTGTTCCGACAGCAAATCCGGTTCCAGGGTCACAGGGGATTGTGCCGCTATTATTTAAAAATCCTTCGGCATTGCTGATTGTCACATCTATGGTTGTATTTTGGTCATTACAGGCTTTGTCAGCTAAGTTGGAAAAACTAAGTTCTTCGACAATATCATCACGATTCACCGTAACATCGAAGGGGTTGGAGAGCATTTCGTGTTCTCTATTGGTATTGCTGTTTTTGGCACCTGGTAGGTGATCCTCGCCATTACTGCTTATATATGCTGCGACATAGTACCCTTGAGTGGGGGACGCAATTCTTCCATTATTGGAGGTGTCTGTTGTGTTAGTGACGCAGACGATATTGCTGGCACTACAGGTTCCGGCGTACGGGTTCCCCCAGTTGTATAGATTTGACAACTGGTAAAGGGTTACACAGAAATTTCTGGGGTTTGTAGTTGTTAGAATGTTTGTTACATCATACTGATATGGTATTCCCCAGACATCTTTTTCAGCTGAACTGAAATTGATTTCAAGAAAAGGCAGTTCGCCTGGTGGGCTGGCAACAGGCAGTCTGCCATGGGTAAGACCGTATGATACAAGGGAGTTCTTGATGGCACTGAGATTCACCTTTTCCCTTGTTAGTTTGCTCTTCTTGGTCAGGCTGTTCATTACTCCGACTCCCACAGAAAGTATCAACCCGACAATAACCAGAACCAGACTTAACTCGATAAGACTGAAGCCTTTTTGATCTGACTTTTTTAAAACAACCAATGCCATAAGGTACCTCAAGGTAATGTTCTGTCTGGAGAAATAGATACTCTGCTAGTAATAATATCTCATTTCAAATGAATAAAGCAACCGATTGACAGGTGTTGTCACAGGTTATCACTCAATTTTATCTGTTAAGGAGTTTATTTATCAGCTTGTTGCAGCCCAAAGATCAGGGTATTGGGATTACGGTGTACAAAGTCACTGAGCCTTTGGACTGAGCGGGCCGTGGTTTTAAGTTGGGCCATGGCCGTAGTGAACTGGGTGTACATGGGGGAATCGGGTTGTAGAGTCTTTTCGGCCTGTACAAGAAGAGTATCCGCCTTTTGCAGGCTATTGTCAATGTTGGCCAGGGTTTTTGAAAGGTCAGTGGCCAGGGGTTTGATCTTCTTGTCAATGGAGAGTACCGTTTGGTCGGCATGTTTACCAAAACTGGCAAACTGATCTAGACCGTTGTCCATCTTTTGGAGGAGAGGGGGGAGATCGTTTTCCACCTGGGAAAGAATGGTTTTGAAGGTGTTGGTGCTGCTGAGCAAAT
>CAYWMZ010000477.1:0-2445 GCA_964459485.1 uncultured Desulfocapsa sp.
AGGGGCCGACTTCTAGGACGCGGTGACATCCAGTGCAGCAGCAAGTTATCATCAACACACTGGGCTGTAAGGTCACCCAGTACGAATCCGCCTCATTTCTCTGCGGTTTTGAGGAATCGGGCTGTCAGACGGCAGCCCCAGGTGAAGATGCCGATATCATCGTGATCAACACCTGTGCTGTCACCGCCAAGGCAGGAGCACAGTCGCGCCAGACCATACGCAGACTGATGCGTCGCCACCCTGAAGCGAAGGTGGTTATCACCGGCTGCTATGCCCAGATGGCCGCCAATGAACTGGCCGAAATGGTGGAGACTCCGGTGTGCATCATCGGTAACGGCAACAAACATCTGCTGGTGGAGGCTGCGCTCAAGGGTGCCCCTTGCGACCTCACCATGCTTATGGGCCGTATCCTCAACAAAAAAGAGACCTGCACCCTGCCCATGCGCCGTTTCAGTGATCGTACCCGAGCCTACATCAAAGTTCAGGACGGCTGTGCCAATTTCTGTACCTACTGTATTGTCCCCTACACCCGCGGCCCTAGCCGCAGTGTGCCCCTGGCTGAGATCCTGAAGCAAACTGCATGTTTTGAAAAGGCAGGACACAAAGAGATCGTGGTCACCGGAATCCATGTGGGCATGTACGGTAAAGACCTGGACGAGGGGAGTGATATTGCATCCATGATGCAGACCATCTGCCAGGCCCATCCGACTATCCGCTTTCGGCTCAGTTCCATAGAGCCCCAGGAGGTAAGCGATACCCTCCTGAAGGCCATGCAGGACTGTGATAATTTTATGCCCCATTTCCATATCCCGCTACAGAGTGGAGACGACACCATACTCAGTCGTATGCATCGGGGCTATGACCGTGAGACCTTCAGGGAAGTGATTAAAAAATGTATTACACACTTTCCCGATGCTGCCATCGGTATTGATATCCTGGCCGGATTTCCGGGAGAGGGTGAGGCTGAATTTGCCAATAGCCAGGAGCTACTCCAGGAGATTGAGGCCAGCTATTTCCATGTCTTCCCCTACTCCAAACGACCGGGGACTCCCGCTGCCACCTTTAAAGATCAGGTACCAAAGGCGGTGAGCCAGCAACGGGTTGCTGCCCTGCGACAGCTTGGAGAGGAAAAGAAATTGTCCTTTTACCAACGCTTTCTTGGCACCTCTCGACCGGTACTGGTGGAACACAAACGCAACCCGGATAAACTCCTCAGCGGATTCACTGATAACTATATTCCCGTACTTTTTGCAGGCGATGACGAACGTATGGGCTCCATTATTACTGTCCGTCTTGACTCCATTACTGAGGATGGTTCTGTTTTGGGAACCGTGGTGGAGGAGTAGCAATGCTCGGTGAAATTATTGCCATCGGCAACGAACTGACCTCAGGCAGGATTGCAAATACCACCAGTGGTTTTGCAGCGCACCATCTCTTTGAAGCTGGTTTTGATATCTACGCCATGCACACCATAGGCGACACCCCGCCACTCATCGGAGAGGCCTTAAAACGCGCCTTGAGCCGGGTAGATTTTGTGGTAGTTACTGGGGGGCTTGGCCCCACTGACGACGACCTTACTGCCGTTGCCGTCTCAAAGGCATTGGATCGTCCAACCATGCCAAACCTTGAAATCCTCTCCCTTATCAGACAGCATCTGGATGCCAATACGGATCAGGCGGTGAGTTCTCTTGAAAAAATGGCTTGGCTACCCGAGGGAGCCGAAACCCTGAATCCCCAGTCGAAAATGGCTGGTTTCCAACTGATCCACGGCGGCAAACCCATCTTCTTTCTGCCAGGTATCCCCCATCAGATGCGAACCCTGCTAGTGGAACAGGTGCTACCACGCCTTGCCACCTGGTACAAGGGCAAACAGCTCCACAGTGTGCAACGGGTCTTTAAGATTTTCGGGATGGATGAAGTTGTTATCAATAAAACCGTTGAAACTCTGAAACTTAACCCTGAGGTTGAAATCGGCTACTATCCGGTATTCCCTGATGTCCATCTCAGTATGACCATACGGGGCAACGGAGAAGAAGAGGTAAAGGCCATAGCCAACGACAGCATTTTACTCCTTGAGCAAAGTCTCGGCACCGCACTTTATGGAAAAGAGCAGGACACGATGGAATCTGTGGTGGGGGAGTTACTTCAGAACAGCGATAAAACCCTCTCCATTGCCGAATCCTGCACAGGTGGCCTTATCAGTCATCTAATAACCTCTGTCCCCGGAAGCTCCAGCTACTATCTCGGTGGTATCACTTCCTATGCCGACTCAATGAAGAGCAGTTATCTCAAGGTTGATGCGGAGCTGCTCGACTCCCAGGGAGCAGTGAGCGAAGCTGTGGCAGAAGCCATGGCCCACGGAATTCGTAACCAGAGCAAAGCCGACATTTCCCTCTCTGTTACCGGCATCGCAGGGCCTGGCGGAGGCAGTGAAGAAATACCTGT
>CAYWMZ010000478.1:0-2443 GCA_964459485.1 uncultured Desulfocapsa sp.
GTTTTCCACCCAGCCCCACCGGATATCTCCATATAGGTGGTGCCAGAACCGCCCTGTACAACTGGCTTTATGCCAAAAAAACTGGTGGCAAATTGATCCTGCGCATCGAAGACACTGACGCCGAACGATCCACCCAGGAATCTATCCAGGGTATTCTTGACGGGATGAAGTGGCTTGGAATCGACTGGGATGAAGGCCCCTACTTTCAAACGGAATTTGAAAGCGAACATGAGGCCATGGCCCAAAAACTTCTCGCTGAAGGCAAGGCCTATAAATGCTACTGCACGAAAGAGGAACTGGATGTAAAGCGTGAGGCCGCCCAGAAGAACAAGACCACATATGGTTATGACGGAACATGCCGTGACCTAAGCGACGCCGATATCGCCGAAAAAGAGGCTGCTAAACTCCCCTTTGTGGTGCGCTTCAAGGTGCCTGATATTGATGGCGAGATTGGTTATGATGATAAGGTGCTCGGCCACATCAAGGCCCAGTACAGCGAGATTGAAGATTTTGTGATCGTGCGTTCCACCGGAAAACCTCTGTATCTCCTCTGCAATGTGGTGGATGATATACGAGACAGAATCAGCCATATCATCCGTGGTCAGGATCATATGACCAACACCATCCGCCAGGTTTTACTGTACAAGGCCTTTGAGGCACCTATTCCGGTCTTTGCCCATATGCCCCTTACCCTGGACACCAAGAAAGCCAAGATCTCCAAACGCAAACATGGAGAAATCGTGGCCGTCCATTTTTACAAAGACCATGGTTTTATCCCCTGGGCCTTGTCAAACTTTCTGGTTCTCCTTGGCTGGTCGTCCGGTGATGACAAAGAGTTCTACACCCGGGAAGAACTCATTGAGGCCTTTAGTCTGGAACGCATCAATAAATCCAACTCTGTCTTTAATTACCAGAAGAATAATCCTAAATTCTTCACCGATCCAAAGGCAATTGCCTTTAATGAACACTATCTGCGCAGTATGCCAATTGTTGAGTTGATCCCCCTGGTGAAACCCTTCCTCGAGAAAGAGGAGCTGTGGGATTCAGCCTACGAAGCGGATAAAAAAGAGTGGTTTGCAAGTACCCTGGATCTTATCCGGGATCGCTTCCATACCCTCACCGACTTTGCCGCCCTGGGACGTGCATATTTTGCCGATGACTTCCCCGTTGAGGCAAAACCCCTCAAAAAGAATATCCTGAAACATGAAGGATTGAAAGAGTGGTTGCCCATGCTGGCTAAGCGTTATGAGGCACTTGACGAGTTCACCCTGGAGAGTGCCGAGCAGGGCGCACGGGATCTGGCAGCAGATCTCGAGATTAAACCCGGTATCATTATAAATGGCATGCGCACTGTGGTCACAGGACAGCTAGCAGGTCCGTCCATGTTTGATATCCTTATCACCATTGGCCGGGAGCGTGTGGTTCGGCGTCTCAATGATGTGGCAAAACTCTACGAAACAAACTAGGCGGAAAATATGGATAGCAAGGACAGCGAAAACACAGAAAAAGCCAAACCCCTGGATTTTATTAGACAGATCGTAACAGAAGATCTGAGCAGCGGCAAACACACAGGAACAGTGACCCGTTTTCCGCCGGAACCCAATGGATTTCTTCATATCGGGCATGCAAAGTCAATCTGTCTTAATTTTGGCATAGCCGATGAATTTAGTGGCCGCTGTCATCTACGATTTGACGATACCAATCCCACTAAAGAAGAATCCGCCTATGTGGACTCCATCAAAAAGGACGTTTCCTGGCTGGGCTTTGACTGGGGTACCAATCTCTTCTATGCTTCTGATTACTTTCAGCAGCTCCATGATTACGCCGTTGCCTTAATCAAAGCTGGTAAGGCCTATGTCTGCTGTCTCAGCGCAGATGAGATGCGTGAGTATCGCGGCACCCTTACCGAGCCGGGAAAAGACAGTCCCCATCGTAATCGCAGTGTGGATGAAAACCTCGAACTCTTCAAGGCCATGAAGGAAGGTAAATTTGCCGAAGGCAGCCATGTACTTCGAGCCAAAATTGATATGGCCTCCCCCAATATCACCATGCGGGATCCAATTATCTATCGCATCATGAAAGTGAGCCACCACCGCACAGGTGACAGCTGGTGCATCTATCCCATGTACGACTTCACCCACTGCCTCTCAGACGCCATAGAGGAGATCACCCATTCCCTCTGTACTCTGGAGTTTGCCGATCACCGTCCGCTCTACGACTGGGTCTTAGACGTACTCGGCACCCCTGCCCATCCCCAGCAGATCGAATTTGCCAGGCTCAATCTCAGCTATACCGTAATGTCCAAACGGAAGTTGATGCAACTCGTCAATGACGGCCATGTCAATGGCTGGGATGATCCACGGATGCTCACCATATCCGGCCTTCGACGCCGTGGCTATACGTCCACTTCTATTCGTGAGTTCTGCAATGAAATCGGCATTGG
>CAYWMZ010000479.1:0-2442 GCA_964459485.1 uncultured Desulfocapsa sp.
AACATTGGTGCTGTTCTGATCGTTGATGCTGCGGGAAAAGTACTTGGTATTATCACGGATGGTGATGTCCGTCGGGCAGTTGCTGAAGCAGTGGAACTCAATCATATTAATGTCGATCGGTTTATGACATCCGGGCCGGTGAGTATCCCTGAGACCATGCAGGCAGTGGATGCCTTAAGTATTATGCAGCAGCACGAAATAACAATTTTACCCATTACGGGTTGTAAAGAAGAGCTGATTGGAATCCTTCATCTTCATGATTTACTAGGCAAAGGAGAATTTCGCTTTTTGGTATAAGTGTATGAGGAGATACTATGTGTCAGATGAGTGTTGTTAAGTGTATAGGGGAAAAGGAAGAGTTGGTTATGGAATCAGTGACTTCGCTTGAGGTGAAAGGTTCAGGGGTCGAGGTCAGCACTTTCTTTGAGGAACCTAAATTTGTAGATGATGTCTCTGTGAGCCGAATTGATTTTCTCGGTGGTAAGGTGGTTTTGGAAAAGTTTGCAAAAGGATAACAGGAGAAAATGTACATGGAAGAGTTGGAAAAATTACAGGTATTACTTCCCCACTGGATTGATCATAATAAGGGGCATAGTGCAGAGTGTTTGAAATGGGCAGAGGCGGTGGGTACTGGAGAGGTACAGCAAAATCTTAAGGCAGCCTTTGGGGCCATGGAGAACGTAAACCGCTATCTGGAGAAGGCCCTTGTGGCGGCTGGAGGAGCGGCGGATGGAGTAGGTCATGCACACCATCATCATCACCATAATTAACGAAGCCGAGCGAGGTGAAGCATAATGTCTTGATGAACCTTGCCAGTAACTATTCACCATAACAGTAAGAAACGCAGAAAAGCATGAAATGTAACTGTTCAGGGTGCGTTAGATTCGGTCATTCAGCCCTTTTCATAAGAGTTATGCTCTATGAAAGGGGCTGAAGGGTCGAAGATGGTGTGCTCTGAATAGTTACCCTTGCTATGGGAATAATGCTTGGCAAGCAAAAGGCTAATAATTCAGTTCTTACTGCTCTTCTGTATAAAATTTCCATCTTTTTGTGGAAGGTGTATAGAGGTAATCCATCTGTAGGCGAAGAGGTCGGCCTCCAGCCGTTTCAGTGCATTGCATTCGAAAAAGTATACTGCTGCCGATATCTTTTAGGTACCGAACGGCGGGGTCGCTGAGAATGGAGAGGTTAGCGGCAGGATAATGTTTCAAAAACAACTCCTTAAAGTTGTCTGTAAGGTAGCTGCTCTGTTTGATGAGGAGTAGCTGTTTTCTGGCGTCTGCTGTCTGCACAGCGACTTCTTTTAGAATGTTTTTAAACTCTTTTTCATCGGCAAAGGGGCTCTCGTTGATGGCCTTGTTGATAGTGTTTAGTTTCTCGATTACTCCAGCGAAATTCTCGGCTTTGAGATATTTGGCAACATCCTGTTTGTTCTTGATAACGGAAGCATGGAGCATGATTCTGGACAGTTTGCTGCGGCTCTCATCGGTGTTGATGCGACTTAATATCTTGGAGTTTTCTTCCAAAAGAAGAATGGCCTTTTCATATTGAGAAATGACTTCATCCCAGTTGGAGGCGGTGAAGGCCTCTTTCCCCTTCTCGATAGTCATGTAAATTTTGGTCTTTGCAATGTTTTCATGGAGACTTGCTATGGTGTTCGACTCAGAGAGCCCAAGCTTTGCCACAAGACCTAAAGCCTTATTGTAATTTTTAAGTGCGGTGTCCCATTGGCCAAGATCAAAGGCCTTTCCTCCATTGTCGAGCAGAGTGTTGAACTCTGCCTGGTTGGAAAGTAGTTCCAGCTGGGTGATATCTTCAGGGAGTACACTTGGGTTGGCCTTGGCGAGGATAAGGGCTCGACCGAAATGATCCTTGGCCCCATCCCAGTCGGATATGGTGAGAGACTTCTCCCCCGCCTTCATAATACTGTTAAATTGCGCTCTGGGGAGTTTTTCGCGGATATCTGCAAGTACGCGAGCCTTGATGGCATCGGTTTTAGTTGCAAGTTTCAGGGCCTTGGTAAAGCTAGCGGCAGCTTCTCCCCAGGCTTCTTTTTTGAAAAAGGTATTGCCATTACGTCGGGCCTCTTTAAATGTCATCAGGAGTTCTCTAGTGGATTGAGAAACATATTTCCCGTCAAACATGGTTTTTCCGGCAAGGCCCTGCTGCATCTTTGCTGAGGTCAGGACACGTTGAATCTTTCGGGACATCGCCTCTTTTTCGCCCTGTTTGACCATCTGTACTTCGGCGTTTAGGCTAATGGCTTCGTTACATTTTTTCTCAGCTCTGGTGAAATGATCCTTGTCTAGAAGATCCTGGCACTCCTCGAATTGTTTCTGGGCTTTGCCAAGGCTTGATCCTAGCGAAAAATAGGTGATGACCAGAGTAACAGCTAGGGCGCAGGATCCGCAGCCCAGTGCAATGAGTAGCCACTTTTTGCTC
>CAYWMZ010000480.1:0-2440 GCA_964459485.1 uncultured Desulfocapsa sp.
ACAGGAGTTTCAGTTCCTGAGTGGCATGTGGCTTTGCAAGAGAGACGGTAAGCTCGATTGTACCGCGATCACTAAATTTGATACTGTTAGTTATTAGATTAATAAGGATCTGTCTGATTCGACCACTGTCAGCGTTGAGTTGATCGGGGATATCTGAAGCCACTTCAGCGACGATTGCGATATTCTTGGCCTCTGTCTGGAGTTGCATAAAATCTACCACTTCACTGATCAGTGCTGAGAGGGAAAAATCGGAGTAGTGGAGCTCAAACTTTCCCGATTCAATCTGTGACAGGTCAAGGATGGAATCGACAACGTTTTGGAGACGCTGTCCAGAAAGGTTTGTCATGGACAGGAGTTGTTGCTGTTCACTGTTAAGATGATTTTTGCCAAGAAGCTTGAGCATACCGATCATTCCTTGGAGGGGAGTACGGATTTCATGGCTCATATTGGCAAGAAATATGGATTTTGCCTGATTGGCCTTTTCGGCTTCTATTTTGGCGAGAATAGCCTGTTGTTCCTGAAGGCGTCTCTGCTCTATCTCCTGTGCCAGTGAGATGTTTGAATCTTTTAGTTGCTGGTTCATGGCCTTCATGGCCTGGCCCAACTCATGGAGTTCGGCATCAGCTGAGGCCGGAATGTCAACGGACTGCCCCTTAAGCATGGCAACAGAATTATTGGCAAGGGCTTGGATCGGTACGATGATTTTCCTATGGGTGGTGAGCCCCACCAAGAGCGTGAGGAAGAAGAGGAGTACCACAATAAGGGCAAGGGGAATAAAAAAATGGCTTCCAGGTGGCCATGGTCTTCTGGTATCCACATTAGCAACAATCTTTAGATGTAGCTCTAGGAATTCAAGGGGAACTGACACCGAATTGTAGGGGATGGAGTTAATAGAAATAGTACCGTCCCATTGCTGTTTTGGTGAAAAACCAGTTTGTGATGCCATCTGGGGCATTGTTTGGGCAAGGATCTTTCCTTGATCATTAAGGATCATGACGTTTATAAGAGATGGCAATATGCTGCGGTCGAGGAGTTCTTGAAGGATCTCGAAGGGGATGAGTGCTGCAATCACACCCACAACATAACTGTTGTTCAGGAAATAAACGGGTTGACCAATGCCTATGGCCATCGAACCGTCTTTCATTGTAACCCTTGTCAGATAGGGCCTCCCGGAATAGTAGGGTCGTTCAAAGAGGGCTGGGGTCTGACTAAAGATGGATGGGGAAACATTACTGCTAATAGCAGTGGTGGATACCTGGACTGTGCCATTTATATCATAGTAGGCAAAGGCCGTGAAGGCAGGATGATTGTTCTGGACAATTTTGAGGAGATTGTAACGTTGGTAATCCTTGAGGGCCATCCTCTCCACCTGTTGGCTAGCAGTCTCCAGGTCATGGAGAGCGGTGTTGAGGTATGTGCTTATACTCGACTGAACACTAAGACTTATGGTGCGCAGCTGCTGTCGAACAAGTACGTCTCGTGCCTTGTTATGCTGGGTGAGAAAAAAGGCACCAATGAGCAGTCCCTGAATAAGGGCTATCCCCAAAAACACGAGGAGAATGCGGTTGCGGATGGTTATACGCATGGATGAGTACTGGGTGCTCTTAGTGAGAAGATAGAGTTTTGTGGCCACACCTACATGGAAAGATAGATGTATACTATAACGAATAAAGTGAAATGTCTAATTAAAACAACTGCTAAGTGTTAATGCTTCTGGGGGCATTACAATGCTTAGATTTCTAGGAAGGGAGAAAGGAGTTTAAAATGTGAAAGGGGGATATCTTCAAGCGAAACCGGGGCCGTGGTTGGGGGGGATTGTGTTAAATTGGGACGGTTTTGCAGGTATAGGAAAATCAGGAGAGTTGTATGTAACTACTTGATATAATAATGGTGCCCGAAGCGAGAATCGAACTCGCACAGCCAGAGGCCGAGGGATTTTAAGTCCCTTGCGTCTACCAGTTCCGCCATTCGGGCATTGCCCTGTATGTACCATGAAGCTGAATTGTTTGTCAATTGTCAAAAAGCCTGTTCCCTCTGATGGAAGGCGTGTATAGTTATTTGAAAGGCAGTGTTGAGAATACCTTAAGTTCACTGGTGGGGAATGGGAGAGACAGGAGTAAAAATTATTAGGGTTGTTGGCGTATTTATCGGAATAGTAGCGACAGGTGTCATCGGTTACATGTATTTCGAAAATATCGGTTTTAGTGATGCCCTCTATATGACGATCATCACTGTGTCCACGGTTGGCTATGGGGATATGGTTCCGGTGCATACCGCTGGCAAAATATTCACCATATTTATGGTACTGTGTGGTGTTGGCTATGTCATGTATATGTTTTCAAAAATTATGGAAACCGTGGTAGAAGGCGGGCTTCGTGAAATTATGGGAAAGAGATTGATGGCTAAGGAACTGGCGCGCTTGAAGGATCACTATATTGTT
>CAYWMZ010000481.1:0-2438 GCA_964459485.1 uncultured Desulfocapsa sp.
CGGCATCCGTTGCCACGTTTTTGCCCCCGGCTTCTCGTAGGACAAAGAGGGCGATGGATGCTGGGGCAAAGGTCTTCATCTTGCTGTGGATGGATTCAAAATAGACCATGGGCCGTTTTTCTTGTGGAATATTGGCTGTAGAACTCTCCAGCCTGCGTAGAGCTTCTTTGAAGTTTCGAATCATGAGTCCGGCCTCCTGTTCCCTGCCGCATAAAATACCAAGTCGTTGCCAGTAGCTATACATCTCATCGATACTTCGTGGTTGCAGTGATATGACCGTGATTCCAGCTCGTTCAAGTTGGGTAATAAGCTGGGGAACGGCTCGGGCGATCATGGGCCGGATCAGAACCAGATCCGGCTTAGCTGCAATAAACTTCTCGGCGTTATCACGGTGACTGAAGCGTTGTTTTTTTAGGATACTGGGTGGATAGGTGTCACTTGCTGCAATCCCTATCAGTTCTTTATCAATGCCAAGAGCAGTGAGATTTTCGCTGTGAGCGGGATAGAGGGATATGATCCGTTTGTAGACCCGTTGCCGTTCGGCATGGAGCTGGGTGGGAAGTACGCAGTGCAGTAGGATAAAGAAAAAAAGGAGTTGTCTGGCTATCTTCATGGGAGTGTTGTGATTAGTAATAGAATGCTATTCGTGGATATCCGCCTTCTGCAACGGGGCTCACCGAGGCCTGCACCCCAAAGACATCTTTGAGCAGTGAACGAGTGAATATCTCTGTCACCGGGCCATTGGCACAGAGTTGTTTATCTTTAAGTACCAGGCACTCATCGCAGAAGGCAGCGGCCAGGTTGAGGTCGTGGATGGCAGCTATGACGGTAAGCCCCCTTAAGCGAACCCGTTCTTTAATAACACGCATAATGGCGATGGTGTGTTGGATATCCAGGTTGGAGGTAGCCTCATCAAGAATCAGCACCTCTGTTTCCTGGGCCAGGGCTCGTGCCATAACCACACGTTGTAACTCGCCACCCGATAGGGTCAGAACAGATCTCTCCTTGAGATGTAGGATATCCATGGTGACCATTGCCTCCTGAACACTTTGGATATCATGTGCTGTGGGAGATGCAAAGCGGGGAATGTGGGGGTGACGCCCCATAAAGATGATATCCCAAACCCGATACTCGAAGTCAATGGAGAAATGCTGGGGAACCAGGGCAAGGTGCGTGGCCAGATCCTGTCTGGAATAGCTACTAAGCTCCCTGTCCTGATAGCTGATCATCCCTGAAGTCGGTTCAAGGGTGCCCATAAGGAGTTCGAGAAGCGTTGATTTGCCACTGCCGTTGCTACCGATAAGGCCATAAAATCTCCCCTGCTGCAACTGTAGATCCATTTGGTGCAGAACAGATTTCTGTCCGTAACTAAAGCAGAGTTTGTTAAGTGTGAAGAGGGCGGGCGCACTCATGTAGACAGGGCCAGCTGTTTTTTACGAAAGATATAGCAGAAAAATGGTCCACCGATAAGTGAGGTGATAACCCCGATGGGGATCTCTGACGGGAGCCAGGCCCGAGTTATGGTGTCGGCACCGAGAAGGAGAATGGCCCCGCCCAAAAAACAGGCAGGGAGCAGTACCCGGTTATCGGGGCCCAATATCATGCGCAGCAGATGGGGGATAATAAGCCCTACAAAACCGATGATACCAGAAACCGAAACACACATGGCCGTGATAAGGGAGGCGCAGAGTAAAAGCATCTTCTTTACCCGACCCGATTCGACACCCAGGGTAGATGCCGTTCGTTCGCCAAGGGCCATGATGTTCAGATCCCGTGCATAGTAGAGGCAAAAGAGCAGGCCAGGAACAACGATGATGAGGGTGCTCAGTACATCCAGCCAGGTTCTGCCGACGAAACTCCCCATAAGCCAGAATATTATAATACCCACCTGTTCATCTGCCAGATACTTTATAAATCCAATCCCGGCTGAGAGGATGGCAGCAATGATGACTCCGGAGAGAATAAGAGTGTTTGAAGAGAGGCGGTTATTTCCTGCGGCCAGCGAAAAGACACCAACCAGGGTGGCCATGGCCCCTAAAAAGGCAAAGACAGGAATAGAGAGCCAGGGTGGTACGACTATACCGAAGATACTGAGGATAATGGCAAGAGAGGCCCCAAATGCCGCCCCTGACGAAATTCCCAAGGTATAGGGATCGGCCAAAGGGTTCAGAAGTATGGCCTGAAATACAGCTCCAGCCACGGCTAGTCCTCCTCCGACCAGTGCTGCTGTGAGGATTCGTGGCAGTCTGACTTCCAGGACTACAAAGGGAAAGCTTGGGGTGCTGCTGTGTATCTCCTGGCCCAAGAGCTTGTGAAGGAGGATTTGTATAACCTCAAGGGGACTGATCTTTAAAAAACCCATACCCGTGGCAACTATAATAGATGCGGCAAGGCTAAGGCCTAGCAGTAGTAGGATCAGGAGTGGTCTATTGGTGCTC
>CAYWMZ010000482.1:0-2436 GCA_964459485.1 uncultured Desulfocapsa sp.
ATTGCCACCTGTGCCAGGGATTCATCCAAGACAACACTTTGTGTGCTCCTGGGCGAGACTACTTTAAGTGGCATGCACAAGGAGTTGGTAGCAGCCGGCCTGCCAAGCTATGAAACGCCTGAGAGGGCAGTTGGGGTCTTGAAAGGGATGTATCAGTACGGAGAATGGAAACAGCGGCCCATCCGTACTGTCACCAGATTTCGGGTCAATAGACGCCGGGTTGAACGTATATTGTATCGTCGCCAGCGCACAGGACGCCTACAGGTGGGTGAGGTGAAGGGAAAGGATATTCTTGGAGCCTACGGTTTCCGTGTTCCCAGGGGGGCACTGGCATCCAGTACCGAAGAGGCCGTGGAGATTGCTGAGCGTATCGGCTATCCGGTTGCCATGAAGATTGTCTCACCCGATATTGTCCATAAGAGTGATCTTGGCGGAGTAGTATTAGGGGTCAGTGACACGGGGTCCGTTGAAGACAGTTACGATCTGATGAATCTTAAGATTCGCAGGAAAATACCCAAGGCCCAGATTGAGGGTGTCTATGTTGAACAGATGGCGGCCAAAGGGCTTGAGGTGATAATTGGTATGAGCCGGGATCCCCAGTTTGGCCCCATGCTTATGTTTGGTCTGGGCGGAATCTTTGTGGAAGTAATGAAGGATGTGACCTTTCACCTGGCACCCATCACCAAACAGGAGGCCATTCAGATGTTACAATCCACTAAATCCTATGCCATGCTTCAGGGACGTCGTGGTGCGGATGGGGTGGATGTTGCTGCAATCGCCTCAGGTCTACAGCGTATCAGCCAGCTGACCACAGATTTTCCACAGATAATGGAGCTTGATATCAACCCTTTTATTGTTGGGGATTTTGGTTCAGAACCGGTTGTGGCCGATGTCAGGATGACACTGGCACCACTTCCGGATGAGCGGTAGGAGGGGATGATGGAATACGATAAGAACTGGAAAGAGACCTACAGGGATATGATCAAGACTCCTAAACGCGCCCTGTCTCTACTGCGCTCTGGACATCGTGTTTTTCTCGGCACTGGTTGTGGGGAGCCAACTGTTCTCGTTGAGGCCATGACCAGGATAGCTGGAAACCTGGCCGATGTTGAGATTATAGAGCTTCTCACCAAGGGCAATGCTCCATACGCCCAGAAGAAGTTTGCCTCCTGCTTTAAGATCAATTCCTTTTTCATTGGCCATAACGTGCGTGATGTTATTCAGGAGGGGAGGGGCGATTATACCCCGGTTCTGATGTCAGATATTCCCCGTCTCTTTGATTCAGGGCAGCTGCCTCTGGATGTGGCCCTGATCCAGGTGACTCCCCCGGACGAACGGGGCAAGATGAGTCTTGGGATATCTGTGGATATCGTTAAAAGTGCAGCCGAAAATGCCTCCCTGGTCATAGCCCAGGTTAATCCGCAGATGCCCTGGACCCGGGGGGACTCTCTTATTGACATTTACGACCTGGATATCCTGGTTCCCGCTGATGTGCCTCTGCTGGAACGTAGTTCTAAGGCCGCCCATCCAGTGAGTCTCAAAATTGCCCAGTTTGTGGCAGGACTTGTGCCTAGTGGGGCAACCGTTGAATTTGGACTTGGTCGGGTTCCTGGCGTTGGTCGGATTCCCCAGGCGGTGATCGCAGCTCTCAAAGATAAACATGACCTTGGCATTCATACGGAACTTATCACCGATGATATCCTTGATCTGATACAGAGCGGGGCCATTAGTGGCAACCGAAAGTCCATTGATCGGGCTAAAGTGGTTGCTAGTTTCTGTATGGGCAGCAAAAAACTTTACGATTTTATAGATGACAACCCCCTGTTTTCCTTTCGGCCCACGGAATATGTAAATGATTCAAATATAATTGGGAAACAGAATCGCATGGTTTCCATTAATATGGCACTTGAAATTGATCTTACAGGTCAGGTCTGTTCCGATTCCGAAGAGGGTGTCTTCTATTCTGGTGTTGGTGGCCAGGTGGACTTTAACCGGGGTGCGGCCCGTTCTGATGGTGGCCGGGCGATTATCACCATTCCTTCAACAACCCGTGATGGCAAGTCCCGTATTACGGCACGTCTGAGTCTAGGTTCCGGAGTAGTGGTGAGCCGGGCTACGGTGCATTATGTGGTGAGTGAATATGGTGTGGCCTATCTCCATGGTAAATCCGTCCAGGATCGTACCTTGGCACTGGTTTCTATTGCCCACCCGGATCACCGTGCCCAGCTTTTAAAAGATGCCATTGAGGCACGTTATATTCGCCAGGAGTATGTGAAGGTGGAAGGGAAGTTTGTGGTGGCGCCCCAGGATATGATGAAGGCTACTTACCTGTTAAACAATGGAACTGAGATGTATTTCAGACCGATCCACCCCACCGACGAACCCCTTATGCGGGATCTCCTCTACGATCTCTCCAAAGAGACCCTCTACTATCGC
>CAYWMZ010000483.1:0-2429 GCA_964459485.1 uncultured Desulfocapsa sp.
AAAAACAAAGGAATACAGCCTTTGTTAGACAGTATTATTCATTATCTTCCCTCTCCATTGGATGTACCTCCAATGGTTGGATTTGGTAAAGATGGTGAAGACATCGTACGAAAGGCGGATGCCGAAGAGAAATTTTCTGCGCTTATTTTCAAACTGATGAGTGATACCTTTGTTGAAAACCTCGCATTCATTCGAGTTTATTCCGGGATGTTGAAGGTGGGGGACAAGGTATTTAATCCTGTCAAAAAGAAGAAAGAAAAAATTGGAAAGCTCATCCGCCTCCACGCTAATAAGCGTGAGGAAGTTGACGTTCTAAGCGCTGGCGATATTGGAGCAGTTATCGGGTTGAAATTTTCAACCACTGGTGACACTCTTTGCAGTAGCGGAGATTACATCATTCTGGAAAGTATGGAATTTCCAGAACCCGTTATTGGCGTCGCTATTGAGGCGAAGAGTAAGGCAGATGAAAAGAAGTTGTCAGAAACTCTTGCTAAGATAGCCCTGGAAGATCCATCATTTAAGATCAGTAAGAATGAGGATACCGGGCAGACCATTATTTCTGGAATGGGTGAATTACACCTGGAGATAATTGTTGATCGGCTTCTGAATGAGTTTAAGGCGAACGCTAATGTTGGAAAACCAGAAGTCTCCTACAAAGAGACTTGCTCAGCAATTGCTGAGGCTGAAGGGAAATTTGATCAGGATACCGGAGCCAAGGGTCAATATGGCCATGTTGTTCTGAAGATTGAACCACTAGAGCGTGGTGAAGGTGTCGAATTTGAAAGCCTTGTTAAGGATTCTCAGATCCCATCAGAGTTTTTAACAGCAATCGAAAGGGGAGTCCGGGATAGTTTAGATGCTGGGCCACTTATCGGGTATCCGGTGACTGATGTAAAAGTCTCTCTGATTGGCGGTTCATACAGTGAAGATGATTCCACTGAGATGGCATTTGGTATTTCCGCTGCCATGGCAATACGAAGGGTGACTGCTGATGCAGAACCTCTGTTGCTGGAACCGATTATGAATCTGGAGATCATATGTCCAGATGAGTACCTGGGAGATATGATGAATGATCTCAACTCCAAGAGAGCTAAAGTAGTTGGAGTAGAGACCAAAGACGGTTTACAAGTGGTAAAGGCACACGCCCCATTAGCTGAAATGTTCGGATATTCAACATCTCTTCGTTCAGCGACACAGGGCAGGGCTAACTTCACCATGCAATTTGAGAAATATGACGTTGTCCAGCAAAACAGGGCCGACGATATTATAAGAAAAATCAGAGGAATATAGCTCATTCATTTTGAGGAAAGACTATGTCAAAAGAAAAATTTGAAAGGACTAAGCCGCATGTCAATGTAGGTACTATAGGTCATATTGATCATGGAAAAACTACTCTGACTGCTGCTATCACTGCTGTACAGGCCACCAAAGGTTTTGCTGAGTTTACTGATTTTAGTAATATCGATAAGGCCCCTGAAGAGAAAGAGCGTGGAATTACCATCGCCACAGCCCATGTAGAGTATGAGACAGAAAACCGTCACTATGCCCATGTGGATTGTCCGGGCCATGCTGATTATATCAAGAATATGATCACTGGTGCTGCCCAGATGGACGGTGCGATTCTTGTTGTAGGTGCCGATGATGGAGCCATGCCTCAGACTCGTGAGCATATCCTGCTTGCACGTCAGGTTGGTGTTCCTGCAATCGTAGTGTTCCTAAATAAATGTGATATGGTCGATGATGATGAACTCATCGAACTGGTTGAGATGGAACTTCGTGAGCTCCTTGATAAATATGAGTTCCCTGGTGATGACATTCCTATCATCCACGGTTCTGCACTGAAGGCGCTTGAGAATCCAACAGACGAAGCTGCTGCCAAATGCATCGATGAGCTAATGGATGCCATTGACTCTTATATTCCCGAGCCAGAGCGTGATATTGATCAGCCATTCCTTATGCCTATTGAAGATGTTTTCTCCATATCCGGTCGTGGAACTGTCGCTACTGGTCGTGTGGAACGAGGCATCATTAAGGTTGGCGAGGAAGTTGAGATCGTAGGGATTAAAGACACCGTAAAGACCACCATCACCGGAGTTGAGATGTTCCGAAAACTTCTCGATGAAGGTCGGGCGGGTGACAACATCGGAGCCCTGCTCCGTGGTACCAAACGTGAGGATATCGAGCGTGGCCAAGTACTTGCTGCTCCCGGAACCATTACCCCTCACACCAAGTTTAAGGCCGAGTGCTATATCCTTGGAAAAGATGAGGGTGGTCGTCACACCCCATTCTTCAACGGTTACCGTCCTCAGTTCTACTTTAGAACAACGGATGTGACAGGTGTTATTACCCTTCCTGATGGAGTAGAGATGGTAATGCCCGGCGATAACGTACACGTTAATGCCGAGCTCATCACTCCCATCGCCATGGAT
>CAYWMZ010000484.1:0-2417 GCA_964459485.1 uncultured Desulfocapsa sp.
TGAGACAGCCGCTTTTCTGTTTCCAGATTACCATTCAGAAACAGGTAACGGGCGCCGGTATTCACGCAGGGCAGCTGGATACGTGAACTAAAATGATGTATACTCGGACGAATTATCTTGATAGAATAATTTGTGATTCACCATGGCGTACCGAACACTTGCTCAAGGAGGAGACATGAACATGAAACTTTGCAGCAAATCAACTCAAAACGATACTGTGGAATGGTACTATCAGCTGATCCGGCACATCGGAGCAGGCTTTCATCCAGACACTGATGCGACTGACTATATCGACCTGCAAACCGGCAAACAGTTGTTCAGTAAAAAACAAGCTGAGGAAATAAACAATAGTTTAGATTTTGTGTTTGACATCATACCTGATCCCTATGAACTCGGCTTACCGGTAGTCCAGGAGTTGCTTTGGAAGTGACTACAGACCTCCTGGCCTCGAGTTTTTTTACAGTGATACTTGATTCCGAGATAGTTTTGCAGAGTCATAGTGCTATGTGCGACAGACCAGAATACATCAGAATATTTTGACTTTATCCTTTAAATATTAGTTGTATTTTCCGTTCCAGCAGCTCCGTTTTTTTAGTCTCACATTCCCAGATTACATAGACCTTCCAGCCGAGGCCCAATAATACATTTTGAACTTCCTGATCTCTTGTTACATTGCGACTGAATTTTTTCTGCCAGAAGTCAACTCTGGTTTTTGGATTATAAGCATAGCGACAGCCCTTATGCCTGTGCCAGAAACATCCATGAACCAAAATAATCGTTTTGTAACGGGGTAAAACAATATCAGGTTTACCAGGTAAATCTTTTCGATGCAGCCTGAAACGGTATCCTTTTCGATGCAGTAAAGACCGAACAATTAACTCTGGTTTAGTATCACGGTTTTTAATCCGTGACATGTTCCAGCTTCTTTTTTTCTGGGACAGAGAATCCATTCTGCTGCTCAATCAAATGCTCGTTGAATTAACTCATCTACAATTCCAGCGATCTGCTTTGCCAGTAATGGCGGGACGGCATTGCCCACCTGAATATATTGCTGGGTTCTGCTTCCTTCAAAAAAATAATTATCAGGAAATGTCTGCAAGCGTGCAGCTTCCCTGACTGTCAGGCTTCTGCACTGCTCTGGATCATAATGAATAAAATAATGGCCATCTTTGGAAATATGGCTGGTTACTGTTGTGGAAGGTCTGGTTGCCACTTGGACACGAAAACGATCATTAAAATGACCGGAATCCGCATTTTTATGAGCGGGAATTAACTCTTCAGGAAACTCTGCGAGTAATGGTGACCGCGTCTCCTTCTCTGCAAAGGAAGACGCATACAGATAGCGGTACAAATCAGATACCATATGCGACCTGCTGCTATGATTGCAGACGCCTCTCAACCTCTCATCCAGGTACCAGTCAGCCAGTGCTTTATATTTAAAATCTTTCTTTCCCGTTTTTCCATACGGGACGAATTCGCCTCCCTGACCGAGTTCATTATTGAACACTGACGCAATAATTTCCTTGATAGAATCAGTAAGATCCCTGTTGTGAAGATTTTTAAACCAATCCTGGTCAATTATCTGCCAGAGAGTTTCAGCCCACTTGTCAAAAGTATTTTTTGTTTTTTTCTCTCTGGATAAGCCACTCCTGAGTGTAGGAAGATCGTCCAGAACATCTTTCACTGCCACCATCGGCTTATGTGCCAGCCGGATTGGTTTTTTCTCTGAAAAGGATTTTTTGATACCTAAAAGGATAACCCTGTGCCGAGTCTGGGGGATACCATATTGTTCTGCTGGGACAATATAATCTGATGATTTTTCCGGTATCGAACTATCAGTTGCAAGTGGATAGATTTGGTATTCCAGGCCATCAGTTCCCTGCCCGGGGGATTTTTTCCCCCTTGGCCGTCTCAGGTCATCCAGAATCTGATTAAAAACAGACTGACCGTTTAACTTAGCAGAAAGCATTCCCTTGACATTTTCCATGATAAAAAAATCTGGTTCATGGCGGGCAATAATTCGTAAATATTGCTGATAGAGATAACTGCGCTTATCGCTTTCTGCTGAATACCCGCATTTTCCTTTATTTCTGGATCTTCCTATCACTGAATAAGCCTGACAAGGTGGCCCGCCTATCACCCCCCAGCATTTTTTTGTCGCATGATTTCGAGTAATTTTTTCAATTCTGGAGTCAATTTTATCATGCAGCTCACCGTCCTGTCCCAGTTCAGCATACCAGGCCTCTTCGCGTGCCAGGCGCGCCTCGTTCGGATATTTCTCAAACAGTTCAGCACGTAACTTCTGATGTTCTTTCAGGCTGCGTATTAATGATTTTTTTTGGATATACTCGTAATATTCTTCAGGAACATGACCTTCAGAAAATTTTCTGAAAAAACTGCGAAGTTCAAGGGTGCTG
>CAYWMZ010000485.1:0-2414 GCA_964459485.1 uncultured Desulfocapsa sp.
TCTATTCCACTTATTGCAGGGCCCGGCTGCCTGACTCTTACCATCCTCCTCTTTGCCGATAGAGGGGGCACAGGCCAGACAGCTGCCCTGATTGTGGCAGTGCTCATCAATTATGTAGTGGTTCTTGCCAGTATGCTTTTGTCCCGCCATATACGTGGTCTTATTGGGCGCACTGGAGACGATATCTTGCGTCGCCTCCTGGGAGTAATACTGGCTGCGTTGGCTATACAGTTTGTGGCTGACGGGGTGCGGCAGCTTATGGCGAGCTGAGCTTCGTCTTTAAATTACCAGGTTGAACAGAAAGCCTGTGAAGAGTATGCCGCTGCCCACCACCGCAATGAATACCGCTATCAACTTCGGTTTTAGAACCTTGCGCAGGATCACCATCTCTGGCAGTGACAGGGCGATGACAGACATCATAAAGGCCAGCACGGTTCCAAGGGCAGCCCCTTTACCAAGCAGGGCCTCAACAATGGGAACGATGCCTGCGGCATTTGAATACATGGGGATTCCCACCAGGACAGCGGCAGGCACAGACCACCAGGCCTCTTTGCCCATGATCTGGGCCATGAAATCCTCAGGAACGTAACCGTGAATGGCAGCACCCACTGCTATGCCTATAAGGACGTAGAGCCAAACCTTCCCCACCACATCACGCACCGCATCACGCCCCCGGTATACCCGGTCACTCCAGGTTAATTTCTCTTCAATCACAATAGCTGCGCCGGCTCGAAGCTCCTGAACCCAGTCCTCTACCCAGTGTTCAAGGTGTAAACGACCTATGATCCAACCAGAAATAATGGCGATCATCAAACCGGTGAAGAGATAGAGTGCGGCAACCTTCCAGCCCAGGAGTCCATAGAGCAGGATCAGGGCGATTTCATTGACCATGGGAGCGGCAATAAGAAAAGAGAAGGTGACACCAAGGGGGATGCCAGCCTGAACAAATCCCAGAAATAGGGGGACGGCTGAACAGGAGCAGAAGGGGGTGAGGATGCCAAGCAGGGCAGCCATAACGTTTCCGGCAGTTTCCCGTTTTCCTGCCAGGTATTTCCGGGTACGTTCCTGGGTGAAAAAGGAGCGGATCATTCCAATAATAAAGACGACCAAGGTGAGAAGCATCATCACCTTGGGAGCATCATAGATAAAGAACTGGACAGAGCCACCCAGGTGACTCCCTTTAGGCAGGTTAAGGATATCGTAAGTGAAAAGGTGGGAAAATGGCAGAAGCTGCCTGTAGAGAAGGTACCACGCCCCGAGGCCCAGGAGGGCAAGACCCATTTGAGTTACAGTGATTTTATTTTTTGCGGTTTTGGAAGATGAGGAGCAGCAGCTTTTGGCTGTAAGGTTTGGGAGTGGTTGCATGATGAATATATCCTATGGTTTTAAGCGGCGCAGATGCGTTCTTTATCCACCTGATCCATTTTGAGTTTCATTTCCTGGAGCTGCATGTCGTCATTGAGCCATTGGGGAAGGGTATTGAGTATCGTTGTGGCATAGGCAGATTCGGAACCACTGCTGAGTTGATAGATTATCCAGGACCCTTCCTTACGGTAATCAACCAGACCGGCCTCCTCGAGGAGTTTCATATGTTTAGAGACGGTGGATTGGGCAAGACTTACCAGACTCTGGATCTCGCAGACACAGAGTTCCTTCCCTTCAAGGATTTTGAGGATTCGTACTCGTGTGGGATCGGACAGTGCCTTCATAATGCGGATAAAATGTTTCATGGGCTCCTGTATGTTTAGTTGGGCATATCGCCATATGTGAATATGGTAGGGGGTTCGTGATCTAAAGTCAAGTTAATTAGTTTTTTTGGGGGGAGCAATGGATTGTAGTCCTTGAAATCCCTGTTATCTTCTCTTGTGATTTCCAGCAAACAGCATTACCCTAAATTCCATGATGAAAAATACAGTGACACAAACACTTATGGCGAGTTGCGCCGCAGGCCTGGAAGAGCTGGTGGGGCAGGAGGCGAAAGATCTTGGGGGAACTGATATTAATCAGGCCCGGGGGCTGGTGAGTTGGCAAGGTGACCTAGAGGCTGCCTATCGGGCCTGTCTCTGGTCTCGGTACGCCTCCCGTGTTTTCCTGACTTTGGCCACATTTCCAGCACCCAATGAAGATGCCCTCTATGCCGGAGCCCTGAAGATTGACTGGGGCCTGCATATGGATATTGAAACGACTTTCGCGGTGGATTGCAGCCTCAATCAATCGGCCATCCATCATGCCGGTTTTGCGGCTCTCAGGGTCAAGGATGCAGTGGTGGATCAGTTTCGAGAGTCCTGTGAGCAACGGCCCAACGTTTCGGTGGTGCGTCCTGGTATCAGAATTCGGGTTTCGGTGTATAAGGATGAAGCCACTATTTCTCTCGATCTCAGCGGGGAAAGTCTCCATCGCCGTGGCTATAGAAA
>CAYWMZ010000486.1:0-2403 GCA_964459485.1 uncultured Desulfocapsa sp.
GCGTTTAAGGATGTGGAGGCTGTACATGAAGATAGATTGTCCCCATTGCGGGGTGCATGGTTCCGTTGATGATTCCCTTGCAGGAAGAAAGTTGCGCTGTCCGCAGTGCACCAAAATCTTTTTAGTTACCGAAGATATTTTGCCCGAGTTTGCTGATGTCACCGTGGTGCATCAGGAGATTTTGTACGATGAGACATTGCCTGGCGTTGATACTCCGGTAGACGAGCCTGAGGCTTTGGTTGAAGAGGTTACCGCAGAATCTGGAGATCTTCAGCAGTGTTCAGGTTGTAAACAGTCCTTTGCCTCCCTCTTTCTAGAAGAGGTTGATTCAAAATTATACTGTACTCTGTGTCGGCCTGATAGGGGCGCTGAGGCTTCCGATTTTCCTGAGGACGGTGACATCTCGGAGGATTTAAACGAGGAACTTCTGGAAATTGAAGAGGATGACAGTGAAGAGGAGTACACAGTTGAAGCCGGGGGAGATATCCTCGATTTCATGGAGGATGGGGAGTCTGATGAAGCAGCTGACATTTCCAGCCACCTTGAGGTCTGTTCCGGCTGTGGTGAGTCACTCCACCCTGATTTTCTGGAAACCGTAGGTGAACAGCGTTATTGTGCTCTTTGTGCCCCTGAAGAAGGGGAGCTGGAAGAGTTCACTGATATGGCGCCGGATTTAAGTGAAGTTGCGGCAGATCCCATTGAGCAGGACATTTCACATGGGGAACTCAGTGAAGCTGATGAGGAGAATTTACCTAAAGAGTCCTGTAGTGTTTGCGGGGAGAAGTTCCACCGGGACTTTATGCAGGAAATTGATTCACAATTCTACTGCGGTGTTTGTCAGCCGAAAGTCGTTCAGGTACTGGAAGATTACGTGGACTCGGCTGCGGATGATGATGGCGCAACGGATGAAGTTCTTGAAGAATCACTTGAGGCTGGTTCTGGTTTCAGTGTCGGTGAGCTTCTCAAAGATGCGTGGCACAAGACCAAGGGTGCCAAGGGTGCAGTGTGGGGCGGTATAATTGTAATGTACCTGCTCCTCTTTGGACTGAGTTTTGGTGGGACACTTGGTTTTCAACAATTTTATAAAGGGACGGATCCCACAGTTTCTCTTGGGGTAAATGCCGCTATACAGTTGTTCGCCGTATGGATTTCCATTCTTATGACTGGCGGTATTATGCTCATTGGGGTGCGTCGGGCCAAGGAGCAACGGGTGAGTTGGAGGATGGCTTTTTCCGGGTTTTCCAGTGCCTTTTCCATAACCATGGCCATTATTTTGCAATGTATCCTGGTCACTATTGGTCTTGTCCTCCTGGTGCTTCCGGGAATATATCTTGCCGTGGGCTATGGACTGGCCCTGCCCCTGATCCTTGACAAGGGGATGGGTCCCTGGGAGGCGCTTGAAGCCTCGCGCAAGGCTATCCATAAAAAGTGGTGGACGGTACTGGGGATGTATATCCTTATGTTCCTTCTCTATACAGTTTCTGCAATTCTCTTGGGGATTGGTTTGATATGGACCATTCCCATGTCCTTTGTCCTTGTGGGTGTGCTCTACGTCCGTCTTTTTGGTGTGGACGACGATAACACCGGAGAGGGCTTTGAAGAAGAGTTTGAAGAGGAGTTTGGAGAAGAACTTGAGGAGATTGAAGAGCTCTTTGAAGACTCCAAGGAATCAGAATCAATTAACAGCTAGCGTCCCTTTTGGGACAATTTTTTCAAGAAAGTATATTTAGAATGCCAGGGGTGGATTCATGCGTTTTGTTCGGATCCACCTCCTTCTGCTCCTGAGTGCGGTGCTGGTATCCGGTTCTTTTCCGGTAAGTGCTGCCATTAGTCGTGATCTTGATCCTCTGGTACTGACCTTCCTCCGTTTTACCCTGGCCACCCTCCTTTTTGCCCCCCTGATCCATAAACGCTTCGGGCTACGGGTCTCTTGGGCTGCCCTGGCCAGGTACTCCGTGGTCTCCATTGCTCTGGTGATTTTTTTCTGGAGCATGTTTCTCTCCCTTCGCTACACCACCGCTCTGAATAGCAGCGCCATCTTTACCATCGTGCCAGGTCTGTCAGGGATTTATGCCATGTTTCTTAACGGGGAACGACTGGGGCGAGCTCGTCTTTGTGCCTTGGGCTTTGGTGTTGTGGGGGCGTTGTGGATTATTTTCAAGGGAGATATCAACCTGTTTCTGGCCTTTAGCTGGAACAGGGGGGATCTGATTTTTCTTGGGGGCTGTCTTTTTATCGGTTTTTACCCTCCACTGGTACACCTCCTTCATCGTGGCGAGGCCATGCTACAGATGTCCTTCTGGATCATGGCAACCGGAACCTTTTGGCTCCTGCTTCTTGCTGCGCCGAGGGTTCTCAGTGTCTCCTGGAGTGAGGTGCCCCTTAGGGTGTGGGGTGGTATTG
>CAYWMZ010000487.1:0-2399 GCA_964459485.1 uncultured Desulfocapsa sp.
GCTCAAGATCAAGCCTTATTAGAAACCAGGGCTCACGATATCATGACCACAACCTTAATCACCGTCAAAAAAGACACCTTAGTCGATACGGCTGCCATTCTTTTACTCGAGCATAAGATTTCATGTTTGCCCGTGGTCTCGAAGGATGACGTCAGCGAAGGGATCCTGACCTGGAAAGATTTGTTGAAGTATTATGTATATATTCGCTGATGCCGCGAAGCGCGAAGTGAAAAGTTAGAAGTAAAAAGTAAGGGGAGTGAGTAGGAAGAGAGAAGCCAAGGGTTTGGATATGTTCTATTCTTGCTCCTGACGACTCACTAAAGCGAACGTGGCACCCCAGCACTTTTGGAGGGGGGGGTACTCGTTGTTCATTTTCGATACGCTCTTTGTCTTCCCGCTCCCGTCCCATTCTTCAACAGTCCCCAATGTTCGTCTCGTGTCGGTTTGCACAGCTCCACAGGGTTTGTGCTTGCTATTTTAAAGGGAACATGTGCGGTTATGCATCGGGCATGGTTTGCTTTAAATTCAGGGTTATGGTAAACGTAGAAAGTAGTTCCTGGACTCAGGAATCGAATGAATTGAAAAGAGTTGGTGATGGTCCACAAGGTAAGTGGGCTATGCATGTGGCAAAGGCGCAGTCATGACTATTGAGGGGTTTTTTAGGCCTTTCTCGTCAGGACGGCGTTTTTTTTTAATGCGATGAAACAGACTATTGAGTGATGGCATGCTCTCACTATTTTGAGACGAATTCTTTCATGGCCGGTCCAAAAGACGGGGCTTCCCCACCAGGGAGCCCCGATGAGCGCTGGAAGGTCCTCTGTGACCGTTGGAATTTCTCAACATGGAACGTCCTTGCCTCTATTGAGAAAAAGACAAAGGCTCGTTGTGCCTTTTACGGTGACAGGTGTCTTTTGTGGTGCGATTTACACAATCTTCCCAATTTTTCTGCGAAGGAGATGTGACAGATGAGAAAGGTGTCAATAGCAGTACTTATCCTGAGTTTCTTATTTGCTGCATTATACTTCCATGGTGGTTTGACTGCTGACGAGGGTCTTCCACTGCCTATTACAGGATACCATAAGCGAAACGTCCCTATGACGGAGAAGTGGAAAGAGGCGGGGGAGGGTTACTCCGATCCCTATAAATATACACCGCCTGTTGTTGAGGAGGCCGGGAAGGACTGTCTTAAATGTCACAAGGTGTTGACCCCCATGGCTGTCAAGGATTGGGAGGAGAGTAAGCATTTCAAGAAAGATGTGGGCTGTGAGAACTGCCACAATGACCATTCTAATTTGATCATGCCGACTCCTGATACATGCGCCAAGTGCCATGCTAATGAGGTCCTGCAGCACAGAAACGGCAAGCATTCCATTGCCTGGACAAAAAAGGTGACAGCCGGAGGCAAAGGGGGTGGGGCAGGAAGATTCCTTGCCCAGTATGAGGAGATGAAGGAGGGCGCCTGCGCAGCCTGTCACAGTGTGGAGAATAAATGCGACTCCTGTCATACACGGCACAGGTTCAGTCCAGAAGAGGCGAGAGAACCGGCGGCTTGCAGCACCTGCCATATGGGGCCGGACCATGCGCAACTGGAATATTTCGAGTCCTCAAAGCACGGCGTCATCTTCGAGATCGAGGGCAAGGGTTTTGAGGATGGCGGCAGAGCGCCGACCTGTGTGACATGTCACATGGTTGGGGGCAACCATGATGTAAGCCAGGGACTGACCTTGGGGGGGTCATCTCAGGGCAAGTTTATCGGCAAAAAGAACAGCGGTATAGGGTACAGCAAAAACCCTAACGGGATATTGATGAATGAGATTACGCCTGATGACTTCAAACGGGAAAGAGCCAAGATGGTGCGTATCTGTATCAACTGTCACTCAAAGAGATTTGCCGAGCATAAATTAGCGGTAGCAGACGGTATCAAGATCGCAACTGACGGTGTTCTGGGAGAGGCCATAAAGGTGATCAGAGATCTCTATTTTGATGGCCTACTCAACCCCATGCCTGAAGATAGGCCCGAGAATCCCTTTGTGGGGCAGAAGCTGATGCTGACCGGCCACCAGCTCTATGAACAAACATCCGGCGTTGAAGCGCTCTTTTTCGAGATGTACAAGTTCGATGTCGTCCATGCATGGAAGGGCGCGTACCACTTCAGTCCTGACTGGACCCACTGGTTCGGCAATGCGCCAATGAAGCTGAAACTCTCCAGAATAAAAAACGAGGCCAATCAGTTGCGGAGGCTCCATAAGCTGGAACAGGAGTTGGATGTGACTCCGGAACAGGTTGAGTTCAAAGACAATAAATGAAGACGATATTGGCAAGTCTCCTCTTGTTGTTCACGCTCTCAGTCGCACAGGCGGCGCAGCTTCCCCGTGCCGGCACATGCGGCAGTTGCCATG
>CAYWMZ010000488.1:0-2398 GCA_964459485.1 uncultured Desulfocapsa sp.
CAGTACCAGATCAGCTCCAGTTGTATATAGTTGTCCTGAGCCAGGGCATATGAGGGATCCCGCACATCCATATTGATAAAAAATGAGGAGTTGAGATTGAGCCGCATGGACTCAGCCAGGCGGCGGCTTCCCTCAATGGATACGATGCTTGAGCCATAGCGGATGTCACGGATGATGCCAAGGAGGAGAGTCGTGTCATCCATATCATTAACACTGAGTCGCAACCCGGCCATGATGTCGTTTTCATAGATGGTTGGCAACCAGCCATCGTCCCTGTCATCATACACATATTCCCCAATAAGACCAAGATCCATTAAGGATTCGCCAAGCCCCACCAGGGTGTATTCAAAACCAAAGCTGCTGGCTCCGTAGGAACGGCTCTGACCGGTACGGTACAGGGCCTCTGCCTTTATAAGCCATTCCCCGACCGCCAGTTGCAGATCCATTCCGGTCTGGCCGATCTGTTCATAATAGGGATAGAGGGTGGGGCCCGAATCGGGGCGGTTTGCAAATAAGAGCACCGGGTTTCTGGCAGTACCGTTGAAGTAATAGAGACCAAGATCGGCATCTCCTAAGGTTGTGCTGTAACGAACGGCAAGATCTGGGTGATACTGTTCCGCTCCACTTTCGTAGACACTGTTTGAGTCGTCCACCACCAGTGGGGTGCGAAACCGTCCGTGAACTCCTGGAAAGTTGCGTTCCCGGAAAAAGGGCATGACAAAGGCCTCCATCACGCCAAAGTCACGAGGGATAGTGAGGTGAATCATGGGTTGGCCCAGTTTTTCCTCACCGTAAAGATCCTCTACCTGATCGGTCTGGTTGATAATGTCCACCAGGTGCACAAATTCGGTGGCCCCCCAGAAGACCCGGCTCACACCAAAGCTTATCTCCCAGAGATCGGTGAAGTAGAGAAATTCAGCAAGGCGCAGATCACCGTGGCTCCGTTCCGGATCCATACTGTCAAGGCGATACATGGCCTCCAGGGAAAACTGAAATTCAGCGGTAATACGTTGGTACAGCTCCAAGCTTCCTGCAACGGAGGCTGACTGATCCTTCTGCTGCGGCCAGGCAGGATTGTCCAGAAAGACAAAGCCTTCAAGGGAGAGATTGCCATTTGCTTCAAGGGCATGACATGGGACAGAACTGAACACCAGGAGCCCTAGCAGGAGCAGGGCTCTCCCCAGAAGGTGTTTGGGGTGACTGCTAGCGGGCACGTTTGAGACTGGTTGCGGTAAAGTCTTTGTCGCTGAGTCCACTCTGAAAGGTGTAATTATTCCAGCTGAGACTGGTGGATTTGCCGGTCTGGTGGTTGATCATGGTCATGGTGCTTGGCCGCCAGTACTTATTGAGGTACTGATTATAACCATCCACGGTGAGGGTCTTTAAGAGACTATTCTTACGGTCGAAATAGTCCACCTTCAGGAGCCGGTATTCCTTTTTATCCATCCAGGAAACACGTTTACTGTACCCGGAATTTTTTATATCAATGGGATAACTCTCATCCACAAAGCAGGTCATACCCTGGTATTCCTCTTCCCTGAGGTACTTATAGGTGTATTTTTCCACCTCCTGGCTGGCAATATCTTCATAGGCAAACTCACTGCCCATAAAAGAACCAGATTTATTGCGGGAGTTGATGCGTTTTACCCGTTTTAAGGCCGGGAGATAGAGCCACTGCTCATCATCACCAACCTTATGGGAAAAAGTGAGGAATGCAGTCCCTTTTACATCGCGGGGCGTATCAAAAATAGAGAGGCTTTTATCGCCATCTCCTATGACTTCGAGGGTTTTGATGCGAATGGAGCGTTTGGACTCCTTTCCCTGTTTATTACGAAGAACCATGAGCATATCGGCACTGTAGTCACCAAAACCCTGATCACGACGATCTGCTTCCTGGGCGATGGCCAGACCTTTTTCTTCGGCTGTTTGGCAAGTGGCTGCCGGGGCAAACAGCAGCTGACTGAAGATCAGGGGAATGCTTAGTGACAAGAGGGGAAGGAAGAATTTTGGGTTCATTTTGTACTCTCCAGTTTGAGAAGCAGACTTGGCAGAAAAAAGAAATCGAGGATGATTGCAAAGATAATAGTGATGGTGGTCATGGCACCCATATGGGAGTTGATCTGAAAGCCAGAAAAGGAGAGAACCCCAAAACCGCCAACGAGCGCCAGGGTGGTAACCCATATGGCAGAGCCCACTGTATTAAAGGCGTAACGAATTGCATCTTCGGCGTTCATACCATGTTCTTTTCTGGCCCGTTGATATTTTGAGAGGAAGTGTACGGTGTCATCCACCACGATACCAAGGGTCATGGCGATCATAACAGAAACGGCAAGGCCCACCTGTCCCACGGCATAGCCCCAGACTCCGAAGGCCATAAAGGCTGGAGTGAGGTTGGGAG
>CAYWMZ010000489.1:0-2396 GCA_964459485.1 uncultured Desulfocapsa sp.
CCTGGCTTACATCACTGGGGTTCAGGAGTTTTGGTCCCTGGATTTTATGGTGAGCCCAGCTACCCTGATTCCCCGCCCGGAAACTGAGTTGCTGCTGGAGCAGAGCATCAGCGCCTGGCGTGAAAAGGATAGGCCTAATGGGTCAATTCTTGACCTTTGCACCGGAAGCGGGATCATTGCCATCGTCCTTGCCAAAGAACTTGGGCAGCAGGTGGTAGCCATTGATTATTCCATGGCGGCACTTCAGGTTGCCCGGGAAAATGCAAGAAGGCATGATGTCTCTCACCTTATTTCCTTTGTCCAGAGTGATCTTATATCGGCATTTCAGATGGTTCCCCAGTTTTCCATGGTTGTCTCCAACCCACCCTATGTCAGTTGTCAGGAGCTTATGTATGATCTTATGCCAGAGGTTGAACTCTACGAACCGCATCTGGCATTGGATGGCGGAGATGGTGGGTTGCATATAATTAAGCAGATTCATGCGCAGCTCCCGCAGGTGTTGTGTAAGGATTCAGTGTTTCTTATGGAAATAGGGGCCGGGCAGGGAGGGGCGGTTTCAAAAATATTTTCAGTTAAAGAGAAAACCGGGAGAAACTTCAGGGATCTTGTTGTGGAAAAAGACTATAATAATCATGATAGAATATTTCATGCCAGCTATTAGAACATAGAGAACCCAAAACTCCTCAGTCCCAAGTGAAAGAATAATGGAAAAATTAGTAATTGAGGGCGGAACCCCCCTCCATGGTGACGTAAATATCAGCGGTGCCAAAAATGCAGCACTGCCCCTTATTGCCGCAAGTCTTTTGGCCCCGGGAGTTCACGTCCTCCATAATGTTCCCGACCTGCGGGATACCAGAACCATACTCCGACTCCTTGAATCCCTTGGGCTTCGCTGGGAACGTGATGGGGCAACTTTGCGCATAGATGGAACAGGTCTCCAATACTCCGAGGCCTCCTATGAACTGGTGAAGACCATGCGGGCCTCGGTTCTGGTTCTTGGTCCGCTACTGGCCCGTCTTGGTAAAGCCAAGGTATCACTTCCCGGGGGGTGTGCCATTGGAGCCAGACCCATTAATTTCCACCTCATGGGCTTTGAACAGCTTGGGGTTCGTTGTGACCTGGAACATGGTTATGTGGATGCCCATATTGATGGACGGATGCACGGTGGGGTGGTCTATTTTGATATCCCTTCGGTGACAGGAACCGAAAACCTGCTCATGGCTGCAGCCCTTGCCAAAGGCAAGACCATTATCAAGAATGCAGCCCGTGAGCCTGAAATTGGCAATCTTATCGACATGCTTATTGCAATGGGCGCTGAAATTGAAGGTAAGGGGAGTGCTAAATTAACGGTTTATGGGGTTGAAAAACTTACTGCAGCAGAATCGACTATTATTCCAGACCGCATAGAGGCTGGAACCTACGCCATTGCTGTGGCTGCCGCTGGTGGTGATGCAAGCATTCAAAAATGTGATCCATCTCACCTGCCATCGCTGATTGAGAAATTACAACTGGCTGGGATAGATATTGAAACAGATGTGAATTCTTTACGGGTCAAGGCCAGTCCTGCTAAGAAAGGCCCTCTGCCAGTGGATGTTACCACCATGCCTTATCCAGGATATCCCACAGACCTCCAGGCTCAGTTTATGGCCCTAATGGCCTGTAGCAGTGGGCTCAGTGTTATCCATGAGACTATCTTTGAAAACCGTTTTATGCATGTAGCCGAATTACAGCGTATGGGGGCTGATATTCAGATCGATGGCCGGGTGGCTATGGTCAAAGGATTAGAAGGCAACCCCCTCACCGGGGCCCAGGTAATGGCAACAGATCTGCGTGCCAGTTCATCTCTTGTTATCGCAGGGCTCGCCGCCAAAGGGCGTACTGATATCTCTCGAATTTACCACTTGGAACGGGGCTATGAAGATATGGTTGGAAAACTCACAGGTCTTGGGGCCACAGTGTGGAAAGAGAACGAATAGCTTTCGGGGTGAATTATGGCAGGGGGAAGGAGACCGTAAATTTTGCCCCGCCCAAAGATGATTTATCCACTCCAATGGTGCCATCATGTTCACCCATCATCTGTTTGACAATGGCAAGCCCCAGTCCTGTACCGTCAATTCTTCTGGTATAGAAGGGTTCAAAAATCTTTTCCTCCTTTCCCGGAGGGATACCTGGTCCATTGTCTTCCACCGTGATCTCAATAGTGGCCGTTCCTGATGGATCTTCAATTTCCCGTGCCTTGATACGAATGATTTCTTCACCTATTGGGGTAAAAGACAGTGCATTTTGCAGGAGATGGTTGAGGATGGTGAAAAGCTGATACTGATCGGCCCAGATATCAACTACTCCTTTGGTCTGGATATCAAGTATACATTTTTCCGGCCATGAGGGGGCCGCTT
>CAYWMZ010000490.1:0-2393 GCA_964459485.1 uncultured Desulfocapsa sp.
TTTTGGCTCATGGGACGGGACTGTGCTGCCGCTGCCTTTTTCCAGGATAGACTTTTTCTTTGGAGAACCGCTGGAGGTTCCAGAAAAACTTAAATCTGAAGGGATTGAAGAGTATCGGTTGCTCTTGGAACAACGCCTCAACGTTCTTTATGATGAGGCCTGGGGCCTGCATGGAAAAAAGGAACATTAATGTATCGATGAAAGTACTTAATAGATGATTATGACAAAAGGAATAGTAGTGGCCGGACTCGCCGGCGGATCAGGGAAAAGTGTGGTCTCCGTTGGCTTGACTGCGGCTCTTTCACGCTCAGGTGGGCTTGTAGCCCCCTTTAAAAAGGGGCCGGATTATATCGATGCGGGCTGGTTGAAACTGGCAGCTGGAAGGAGCTGTTATAACCTCGACCCTTTTTTAATGAGTCCGGAGGTTATGCAGGCGTCATTGATTGAACATAGTTTGGGTGCCGATTGTGTTGTTCTCGAAGGGAACAGAGGATTGTATGACGGGGTTAACAAAGAAGGGGGCTACTCCACCGCTGAACTGTCCCTCTCCCTTAATCTTCCCATATTACTGGTCGTGGACTGTACCAAAACAACCAGAACCGTTGCTGCCATGGTGCTGGGTTGCATGAAGCTTGATGAACGAATTGATATCCGAGGCGTGGTGCTCAATCAGATTGCCACTAAACGTCATGAGACTATCGTGACTCAGGCCGTTGAAAAATATACAGGCCTTCCTGTGCTTGGTGCCATTCCCCGTATGAAGAGGGATATCTTTCCCATGAGGCATCTCGGGGTAACTCCACATCAAGAGTATGAGGGAAGTGATGAGGCTATGGAGATGCTTGCCGAAACCGCAGCCGCACATCTGGATATTGAACGTATCCAAGCTATTATGGAACCCATCGGCTCTAAGGAGACGGTGCTTTTCAGAAAGGCTGTGGAAAAAAACCTGCGCATCGGACTACTTATGGATGCGGCCTTTCAGTTTTACTACTCTGAAAACCTTGAGGCCCTGGAAAGGGCCGGGGCAGAGCTGGTCAGTATCGATGCTATGACCGCCCATGAACTTCCAGAAATTGATGGTCTCTATATAGGTGGCGGTTTTCCAGAGACAAGTGCCCAGGCCCTTGCTGCAAATAGCTCTTTTCGTAGTTCAATAAAGGCTGCAGTGGAAGGGGGGCTCCCTGTCTATGCCGAGTGCGGCGGGCTGATCTACCTTGGTGAATCCATAGAGTTGGATGGTGAGGTATATCCTTTAACAGGTGTCTTCCCCATCCGTTTTGGAATGGCCAAGAAACCCCAGGCCCATGGCTATTCGGTTTTTGAGGTTGGCGGAGACAACCCTTTCTATGAATTGGGTACCGAAGTCAAGGGACATGAGTTCCGCTATTCAACTATTCTGGACTGGTCGGGTGATTCCAGTGATCTTTCCCTCAAGATGACTAGGGGGGTTGGTTTTATGGATGGCAGGGATGGGTTGACAACAAAAAATGTCCTGGCTCTTTACACCCATGTCCATGCACTGGGGACTCCTGAATGGGCGCCTGGTTTTTTGCAACGTTGTCGTGAGGTGAAGTCCCAGTGAGGTGAGAAGAGAAATGTTGCAGAAAGGTGCAGTTTGTTGGTCGAAGCTGCACCTGACCTTTTTCGTTGCCGGATGAGTTAATTGGTGGCTGGCATGGTTCCCAGAACCTTGGCGCTTATCTCTTCTTTCAGTGAATCGCTGGGTTCTGGTTTGGTCCAGTGAATAAAGGCTTCGGTGACCCGCATAAAATCACCGTTGTCTTTCTTGCATTTGTCGCAGATGGATTCGGCCTGGTCACGGTACATAATGAGCTTGGAGGCGGGCTCTCCGTCTTTGGCAATTGCTGCCATCTTCTTACAGCCACATTCAAGGCGCACGATGACCACGCCGATACCATCCGGGCTCCCTTCAAGAATACCCTCCACCATGGCCTCTTCGTTTTTTTCAGCCACCAGGGTCGTATGCTTTATCTTTTTTGCGGATTTCTTTTTGGCCATGATCTGATCTCTCTGTATATCATTTGGGTATTGGAATATTCGGAGAATACACTATAAGACAGATGGGCATCCGGTCAATGCTTTTCCCTGCTTTTCAGAGGCCCCCCCTCCAATTAGTTCTGAGCATTCTCCTCCAGGGCGAATTCACTTGTAAAGGAAAGGATTATGCTTGACAAAAATCAGGGGGTGAATTAATTGGTCTATACACGAAATGAAGTGTACCATTATGGCGTTAGTACTGATGTCGATTGAGACAGATGCCTTTTTAATCTGTTTTTTATTTTTATTTTATTTTTAATCTAGGAGGTTGTTATGGCTTGGGAAGTAATTGTAGACAAAGACAAATGTGTTGGTGATGAAGAATGTGTAAA
>CAYWMZ010000491.1:0-2389 GCA_964459485.1 uncultured Desulfocapsa sp.
TCCTGCTGGGTATTAAAGACCATGGCCGGGGCCTCAACATAGGTCTTCTCCCCGTGGCGCAGTGCTGAGATCTTCATAATGGCCCGGCCCATATTTCCTGAGAGAACCTTGATTCCCCCCATGGACTCAAACGGTTTCTTTATGCTGGCAATAACAGTGGAATCAGCAGCCGATTCCGGGCCATTCTTCCAGCAAACACTTCCCTTTTCGAGCACAGGGCTCCTGGTGTACCTGGACAATCCGGGGCCAGCAACGGTCTCCACATCCTCGTGAAGATAGCCACCCTGAAGGAGTTTTGAAATAAGCAGGGCCATCCCCCCCGCCTCCTGAAAGGAGTTGATATCGCCCGCTCCATTAGGATAAATTCTGACTAGCAACGGTGTCGCATCGGAGAGTTCCGCAAAATCGTTCCAGTCAATGCGAATACCGGCAGATCGGGCAATGGCCACCAGATGCATGGTCTCGTTGGTGGAACCACCCGTGGCCATGAGGCCCACGATGGCATTGACGATTGCCTTTTCACTGATAATACGGCAGAGTGGCGTGTAGTTGTCCCCGAGATGGGTCATGGCTGTGATCTGTTTGGCCGCTGAGCGGGTGAGCCCGTCACGCAGTGTAGTGCCTGCATTGACAAAGGAGCTTCCCGGCAGGTGCACCCCAAGCATCTCCGCCATAAGCTGATTGGAATTGGCAGTCCCATAAAAGGTACAGGTTCCGGGGCTGTGGTAGGCCTTTGTCTCGGAGTCGAACAGTTCTTTAGGCCCCGCCTTCCCCATGGCATAATTTTCCCGCACCGTATTTTTATCCTTATTACTGATGCCCGTTTTCATGGGGCCAGCCGGAATCAGGATCATGGGCAGATGACCAAACTGCAAGCCCCCCATGAGCAGGCCGGGGACAATCTTATCACAGACACCCAGCAGCAGTGCCGCATCAAAGACATTATGGGAGAGGGCAATAACCGTGGACATGGCGATAACGTCCCGACTCACAAGACTCATATCCATCCCGGCCTCGCCCTGGGTCACCCCATCACACATGGCGGGAACGCCTCCGGCAAACTGGGCATTACCTCCACATACGGCAACAGTTTTTTTGATGATATCAGGATATTCACGATATGGCTGATGTGCTGAGACCATATCATTGTAGGCAGAAATGATTCCAATATTGGGAACACTTCTGTCCAGTAAGGAGGCTCGACAACTCCCCGAACAGGCAGCAAGTTCATGGGCCAGGTTAGAACTGGGAAGGGTATTACGAAAGGCGCCCTCTTCTCTCGCTGCATCCATATGTTGCAGGTAGGTCTCGCGATGTTTGCGACTCCTTTGAACAATGCGATCTGTTACCCGCTGTACCACGTTGTGCATTATGAATCTCCCTTATTGTGCCCCGTACACATGAAACTTAACATTCGGATTTTCCATTCCATTTTGCAAAATAAAACGGATGGGCATTTCTCCTGCTGGGCCATCACTCATGGCCAGATCCAGAACATCTCTTTTGTCCTGTCCGGTGATATGGAGAATGATCTGTCTGGAGGAGAGTATTGCCGGAAGGCTAAGACTCATTCGTTCGTGGGGGGCTGTGAGCGGGGCAATGCTTATGCAGATACGATCCGATTCCATATCGGTGGCCTGGGGAAGCCGGACAGCACCGGGAAAGAGGGAGGCCGTATGTCCATCACCACCCATCCCCAGCAGGAGGACATCATAGGGAGCAGGAATCTCCCGGTAGAGACGTTCGCATTCGGCTTCACCGGCACCTGCCGTGGCTGCAGAGTTTTTCATGCCTGTAAAACGGGCGGCGGCGGCCCTGTTCTGTAACAGATGCGTTCGTACCAGATGCTCGTTTGACTCGGGATCTTTGGGATCAACCCAACGTTCATCAACGAGACAGATATGAACCTGCTCCCAGGCAAGATCTCTTACAGAAAGTTCTTCAAAAAGTGCCACGGGGGTGGAGCCCCCAGAAACAGCAAGGCTTGCACTGCCATTTTTAGAGATTCCACTCTCAAGCAAGGATGTGACACTGTCTGCCAGTTCGCCCACCAGCATATCCCGATCAGAAAACGAATGAAAATCAATGCCACTTTTCATGGTGCAAACTCCTGTGAAATTCACGGTTTCGTCCATACTCACCATTCAGACTATACGAGATTGAGGTTCAATAGCAACATTTGCTGTCTTTTATCTAATATTTTCTGTTTTCCTCAGCAAAATTTGCTGGTAATGGTTCCATCCAAAAATACCTACGCCACCGACAAAGCATTGACCGATAAATGGCTATTGCCGCAAAAGCAAACCTGCCGCCTTACTAGGCCATAAAAACAATTATCTGATTACCACTAATCCTCAGCTTAACCACTTTTGGGAAGGAGCTGTTTCGT
>CAYWMZ010000492.1:0-2377 GCA_964459485.1 uncultured Desulfocapsa sp.
TTAAGGGGGCAAGGATGTATCTAACTGATGACAAAGGGAAGCGCACTCCGGTGACCTTTGAAGTCTTTAGTTATAAACGGCCAATAAAGGAAGGTCTACAGATAATACAGGCCAGAATCGATGCAGAGACAATTATGGCCTCCCCCTCACGGGAACGTGTTCTTGAGTTTGAAGGGCGGGACGGCAAAGTGTTACATCGGGTTCGTATCCCCGCATCGTACTGGGGTCGTGTGGGTGTATATCAGCAACAATATTCCGAAGTCACCCTGGTGAACTTGCAAGGCGGTGTAGAAAAGGATCCAAATATCTGGGTGTACACAAGAGCATTTGCTGAGAAGTATAATATGCCGCTGTCGGGTGTCTCTGGAAATATGGAAGGTGCTATGGCCATGACGTTTCGTGAGGATAGCTGGGGGACTGAAATGTGTGGTTATTTTAATGATCTTGATGTTTGCAAGCACAATTTTGGTATGTTATGGGACGTGTTTTTGCCTGGGGATGCAAAACTCTATTATGCTGATGAATCCGTAGATAATTTATATAGAGGGTATCATTCATCTTCTGTTTTTTTGCATGAGCGGCATAATCATGCTGATTGGAGGGGAACCTATCCATATTTAATCCAAATTGAAGGTTTGAAATCTGGAGCCCACATCATCCGCTATCAAAAACGGAAGTTTTTTGACCTGTTCCAATCCAAAGAAAAGACAAGATGGTATGGCGGACCAATTACTAATTATAGCTACCTCAATGCTGAGGCCGCTGGAGGAGATTTTGTATTTGCTGAATTCTCTGATAGTATGACTGAGATGGGGGTGGATCAGTATCTCATCTTTGATGATGATTCTCACAAGGTTCAATTACGAGATCTATACGATGCCCCCTACCATAAGGCCCGAATTCCCAATGATTATCTGGTAGAAGTACTTAACTATGTAAAAGAATTTGAAGATAAAAACGGTTCGATTATGAAACTCGTTGATAAGCATTTTAAGGATGTACTTCAAGGTAAGAACTAATGGATAATAAATCGCCCCAACCTGCAGCCATCAAAAATGACAGCCATCTCTCAGATGCCCAACGTGCCCTCCTTTCTAATGCCGCATATCCGGTGTCGGCGATCACGCCAGTGACAGGTAACACCGGGACTTGGACCATGGTCGGAGACCCCCATGAGCTTGGCAATGGCCTTGAAATATATGCCCTGCAACAAGAGGGGAGCAAAGAGGTAGTATTTGCGGTGCGGGGCTCTGATTTTGAACCTGATGGAAAGTCTGACTGGGGCCTTGACGGTGCAAATGTTGCTTTTTCAGGAACTTGTCATCCGCAGGTTGAAGCTGCTTTGACGTATGTGAACAATTTTGTAAGAAATCATTCAAATGATGAATTCACCTACAGTACCACCGGCCATTCCAAAGGAGGCGGTATTTCTCAGATCATCGCCTACACCTTTGGCCTTGAAGGGACAGCAATTGATCCGATTGCAGGAGGTGCGGTTATCCAGAGTCCTGGCTATACGGCCCTTTTGGTTGAACTGGGAATTATCCCTCCTGGGATTCCGGAGCATGGTTTTACCAACTACGTTGAAAAGGGAAGTTTAGTTGGTGATTATCTGGAAAATTTGTCGGTGACGGTTCCTGAGAGGGTCCCTGTGTTTTTACCGCTGCCGCTGCCGGTTCCGCTCTCTATAGATCTCCATGGGCTTATTGAGCGTTACACCTCTCTGGATGTGGGGGAAGATGGTGTTATTCGTATCGGATCGCATCTTGGGGATACTGTCAGGGTAGATCTGGAACCTGGCTCGATTTTTGATCATATTGACGTATTTGCAAGTGTGCTGGAACAGCATGATCCCTTCGATGACCTTCTGGCCCTTGCCACCCAGGGTTCAGTTGGGTTTCTTGGTAACCAGATAGAAGAACGTCTAACGACTCTACAAAATACGAAGCAAGCCAAAGTCGAATTTGAAGAAGCCTTGGGTCAGTCAGGGCAGCGTATCCAGAACGGTGAAGGATTTACCAGTTTCCTGGATAAAGAGATCGTGGATCTCAATCAGGAGATAGCAGATCTTCAGGCCGTAAGGATGCACAAGATTGAAAAAGAGTACGGGGCGGTGGATAATTGGATGAAGGATAGTAGTTTTCATCCGGAAACACCTGATATGGCAGTTCTGGAGAACCTCCAGACGATGTTTGTAAAAGGGGTTGATGATCTGCTGAATGCAAATCTCTACTTGAATAATCAGAGACTGGAATCATTGCAGGAGATGCGCCTTGAACGAGAGATGAGCCATATGGATGGAGCACTTTCTTCCATAGATAACGAAATTGCCATAACCCGGGAACAGCAATTGGATCTCCTGCGGCAGAAAGTCGGC
>CAYWMZ010000493.1:0-2377 GCA_964459485.1 uncultured Desulfocapsa sp.
TAGAAGCAGGTCCCTGTAAGGTGCTTCAGGTCAAATCTGAAACCACCGATGGCTACAATGCCATCCAGGTCGGTTTTGGTGAAAAAAAATCCCAGCGTGTTAACAAACCGCTTGCTGGACATTTTGGAAAGACCGATTCCGATGGATTCTACAACTGTAGAGAATTCAGGGTTCAGAACCCTGAAGAGTATCAGGCTGGTCAGGAAATAAGCCTCGATGATATCTTTAAAACCGGGGATATCATAGATGTTCAGGGTGCCTCTAAAGGTAAAGGTTTCCAGGGTGTTATGAAACGTCATGGATTTAGCGGTGGCCCTGGTGGTCATGGCTCCAAGTTTCATCGTAGACCAGGTTCCATTGGCTGTAGTGCTTGGCCTGCCAGGGTTGTAAAAGGTAAAAAAATGCCTGGTCGAATGGGTAATGCTACTGTTCTGAAGAAAAATGTAGTTGTGGTTGATGTTCGTGGGGATGAGAATCTTATCCTCGTGAAGGGACCGGTACCAGGGGCCAAAGAAGGCCTTTTGAAACTTTTCCGCAAGTAATCAGCAAGAGTGATTGAACGGTTCAAGGAGTAAATAATGTCCACCGTAGATATAGTAAATACCAGCAATGAAAAAGTCGGCTAGATAGAGCTGAATGCTGATGTATTCGACCTTACAGTCAAAGAGCATCTGCTCCATGACGTTGTTCGTATGCAGCGCGCCGCAAAGCGTGCCGGAAATGCCTGTACCAAGACACGAGTCGAAGTTCGTGGTGGTGGTGCAAAACCTTGGAAACAAAAGGGAACAGGACGTGCGCGTGCTGGTACCAGGAACTCACCTCTTTGGCGGGGTGGCGGAGTAACTTTTGGTCCCAAGCCTCGTGATTACAGTTTTAAACTGAATCGTAAGGTGAAAAAGCAGGCATTGGCCATGGCCATGAGCGCCAGGCTTCAAGAAGGAAACCTTATTGTTGTCGATGACTTTGTCATGGATGCCATCAAAACGAAAGATTTCGTAGGTATCATGAAGGGTTTCGATTTTGAAAACTGCCTTGTTATCACCGAGGGAAGAAATGAGACTGTAAATAAATCAGCCAGGAACGCTAATGGATTTAAAGTCCTGCCCGTTGAAGGTCTGAATGTTTATGACGTGCTGCTTCACAAGAAGCTGATGCTGGTGAAACCTGCCGTTGAGAGTTTGGAAAAGAGGTTGATACCATGAAAAGTGACCATAGAATTCTGAGGGGACCCTGTCTTACGGAAAAGGCCAACCTTCAACTAGAAGTTGATGGGAAAGTGGTTTTCAAAGTAGACCCCACAGCAAATAAGATTGAAATTAAGAAGGCAGTGGAGAAGATGTTTGATGTAAAAGTAAAACATGTTCACACCACCAATATGCATGGCAAACAGAAACGCGTAGGACGCTTCACAGGCTTTACCAATGACTGGAAAAAAGCATACGTGACTTTGTCTGAGGGTGAGATTAATTTTGCAGATCAACTGTAAAATTATTTATTAATATAGGATCTCAGCTAAGCGACTTTAGTATAGCTATCAATCCAACATAGCCTTGATGGAGCGATTAGATAATTATGACGATTAAGACATACAAACCGACATCACCTGGTAAAAGACACCATGTGTCCATTCAAAATACAGAACTATCCAAGAATGGTCCTGAGAAAAGCCTGCTCGCCAGTCTTTCTAAAACCGGTGGTCGGAATAACTACGGAAGAATAACCTCTCGTCACATTGGCGGTGGTCATAAACGCAAGTATCGGATTATTGATTTCAAACGCAATAAGGTCGATATTAGTGCCAAGGTACTCTCCATCGAATACGATCCCAACAGATCTGCAAATATTGCACTGTTGTCTTATATCGACGGTCAGAAAACCTATATCCTTGCTCCCTCAGGAATTTCTGTAGGCGATCAGGTTATCGCAGGTGAGAAGGTTGATATTAAACCTGGTAACTGTCTGCCGATGATGAACATCCCTCTTGGTACTGTCATCCATAATATTGAGATGAAGATAGGGAAGGGGGGACAACTCGTACGAAGTGCTGGAGTTTCTGCTCAGCTTATGGCCAAAGAGGGCACATATGTCCTGGTAAGGCTTCCTTCAGGTGAGGTTCGTAAATTCCATAAATTATGCCGAGCTTGTATCGGTAAGGTTGGAAATCACGAGCATGAAAGCCAGAAGCTTGGAAAGGCTGGTCGTACCAGATGGATGGGGAAACGTCCTCATGTACGTGGTGTTGCCATGAACCCGGTCGATCATCCAATGGGTGGTGGTGAGGGTAAAAGCTCAGGTGGTCGTCATCCTTGTACTCCATGGGGATATCCTACCAAGGGCTATAAGACCAGAAAGAATACTGAGTCTGATAAATTTATTG
>CAYWMZ010000494.1:0-2375 GCA_964459485.1 uncultured Desulfocapsa sp.
CAGGGGTTCACGCTGTTCACGCCTTGCCAGGAGCTCAAGAAAGTTTTTCTTAAGATGCTCTTCGAGTTCCACGTCAGCCATAAGGTAAAGAGCCGTTCGTGATTTTTTTAGGCAATGGCCGAGCAGGAGTGCACTATCAAGATCGGGCGTGTCAACACCCGCTTCCAGCAGTCTGGTAGTGGCACATTGAAGAACTTCACGAATACTCAAGGTCATCCTTCACGGTAAGAGCAGAATAGAAAATGTCTCAGATTATTGAATCTGTTTGAGTTTTTCTTCCTGATCGTGGGTAATAAGGGGGGTAAGTACCTCTTCGAGCTTTCCGGCCATTATGGCATCAAGTTTATAAAGGGTCAGATTGATTCGATGATCGGTCATTCGGCCCTGCGGGAAATTATAGGTGCGGATACGCTCACTCCGGTCTCCCGTTCCCACTTGACTCCTTCTGGCCTCGGAGATCTTGTCGTGGTGTTCCTGTTCCAGTTTATCCAGGAGCCTTGTACGCAACACGGTGAGGGCCTTAGCCTTGTTTTTGTGCTGGGATTTCTCATCCTGGCAGGTAACCACAAGCCCTGTGGGAAGATGAGTAATACGCACCGCCGAGTCCGTTGTATTGACGGACTGCCCACCGGGGCCAGAGGCACGGTACACATCAAACTTCAACTCACTGGGATTGATATCAAGCTCTACTTCGTCTGCCTCCGGCAGGATGGTAATGGTCACCGCTGAAGTGTGAATACGTCCCTGGGTTTCTGTTTCCGGGACTCGCTGTACCCGGTGCACCCCACTCTCATACTTAAGCCTGGAATAGACCGAATCACCACTGATCAGGGCAATAATCTCCTTAAAGCCACCAATTCCTAGAGAACTAGAGCTCATGATCTCAACTTTCCAGCCCATGGATTCGGCATAGCGGGAGTACATTCGAAAGAGGTCACCAACAAAGAGTGCAGCCTCATCGCCACCAGTCCCGGCACGAATCTCCAAAAAGGTATTCCTGTCGTCGTTAGGATCCTTAGGCAAAAGCAGAAGCATGATCTGCTGCTCAAGTGAAGTTTCTTCAAGAAGGAGTTCTTCGAGCTCTTCCCTTGCCATTTCAAGAAGTTCCAGATCATCATCCCCCTCATGGAGCAGTTCCCGATTCCCTGAAATATCGGCCAATACACCATCCAGCGTATTGTAGAGAGTCTGCAATTTTGTGAGGTGGGAATGTTCCTGGGCGACCTTCTGATATTTCTTCTGGTCAGTGATCAGGGAGGGATCGGAAAGCCTTCCTTCAAGGTCAGATATTTTTTCGTCAAGGTTGCTGAGTTTATCTATCATGAAGAAATACCTGAAAATACTTCGGAGGAGTAAAACAGAAAATCCACAACCGGTAGAGATACAGGTTGTGGATCAACAAAAAAAAAGCAGACAAACCTGGCAATCGGGACACCTCTTCTACCACTGCAACAGGGTATAACGAACAGCGGCCTCTCAGATTTTCTAAGGCTATTTTTTATTTTCGAAATGCTTGGCGTAACGTTTCTTGAATTTCTCAATCCGACCAGCGGTATCGATTAGTTTTTGTTTTCCTGTAAAAAATGGATGACAGGCTGAACAGATCTCAACCACCATCTCACTGTTTACTGATCCAAGTTCTACTTCATTACCACAGCCACAAACAGCCGTAATTTTGTTATATTCAGGATGTATATCACTTCTCATAATGTCTATTCCTTAATTAATGGTATCCCGTAAGAGGACACGTTATGCGTTCGATATATCAAAAGAGTTGCAATATAATAAAACCCATCTGGAATATCAACCAAAAATATATTTCGGGCCCGAAAAACCTCAGGGAATAGTTATCCAGACATTCATGCAACAACAAACCACTCTCCAAGAGTGCTTGCCACTAGGAATTCATGGAGTTAATAAACTCTTCGTTATTCTCGCTCTGCTTCAACTTATCAATAATGAACTCCATGCCACTGGCAGGATTCATGGAGGCCAGGAGCTTACGCAATATCCAGACACGGTTCAGGACCGCTGGCTCAAGGAGCAGATCCTCCTTTCTGGTACCGGATTTTTTGACATCAATGGCAGGATAAATACGGCGATCTGACATCTTCCGATCAAGAACCACCTCCATATTACCAGTACCCTTGAACTCTTCAAAAATAACCTCGTCCATACGGCTCCCTGTATCAATAAGGGCCGAGGCGATAATGGTGAGACTGCCGCCCTCTTCAATATTTCTAGCGGCCCCAAAAAAGCGTTTGGGCCGGTGCAGGGCATTGGCCTCAACACCACCGGAAAGGATCTTGCCACTGGCAGGAGTTACGGTGTTATAGGCCCTGGCCAGACGGGTAATACTGTCCAGCAGAATCACC
>CAYWMZ010000495.1:0-2373 GCA_964459485.1 uncultured Desulfocapsa sp.
AGGCTCAGCCACCGCCAATCACCGGAAAGATGGCGTAGATATCGCCATCCTGCAACACCGTTTCAAATTGACAGTGGCGGGAGTTGCACATCAGTACTCCCACCTCATCCCGTGGGATATCAAGATCATCAACGACTTCGCCTGCGGTATATGCTTCGGGCAGCTCTCTGTCTTCTTTGATAAACCGACCTTCTCGAAAGAAGGCAAAGAGCTTTACCTGAACCTGCACGAATGCCTAAAAGTTCCAGAAGGTGTCGATCTCTTCACCACTGAAATCCCAAACGGCATTGTGAGGGGCGATGGGCTCGGTCTCAAAGAATTCCGGAAGACGGTCATCGAGGTTGGTAAAGCCTGCGGCCAGGTTAAAGGCGTGCTCGGTTTTTAGGATACTCATGCCAAGATTGGTGACATCATCGGCAGTAAGACCTATTCCAAACCGGGCGTTCAGCATATCGATAAGGGCTGGCAGACAAGTACCGTCGTCCAGTGCTGCAAAGGCGATAAAGAGACACATTCCGGTGGAATCGATGGCAGCGGTTGCAATCTGGAGGTTACGGGACAGCTCCACCTGACCCTCTTTGGAGAGGGGATCAGCCGTTCCACCAACACCTAAAACTTCTGTGGCGATGGTATAGCCCATTGTGTGATCCGCCCCTTGAGTAGAGGTGGCGTAGGTGATGCCAATCCCTTTGATGGCGCGGGGATCGTAGGCGGGGATGGCCTGGTTCTTGACCACAGGTACCCGGGTGACTCCGTAGGCTCTGCCCACACTTGCGGCACCGTTACCAATAATACGGCCCAAGGGAGAACCGGTGCTAATATCTTCTTTCATAATACGGATCATGGTGTCGGCATCCCCGAATTCCAGGACTTTGCCTTCCATGGCCACTCCAAATGCCACGGCCGTTTCAATGGAGTCGATGCCGATGTCATCCATAATATGATCCATCTCGGCGATCTTATCCAGATTATCAATAGTGCAGTCGGCACCCATGGCCCAGATTGATTCGTACTCAAAGCCGGAGGTGAGGTACTTGCCCTTGAGGTCATTGTAGATTTGGGAACATTGGATAACACAACCAGCATGACAACCATGTTTTGGCTTACCGCCCCGCTCTACAATGAGATCGTGCATGGTCTCACCCGAGATCTGTTCATGGCCTTCAAACTGTCCGGCACTGAAGTTTTTGGTGGGCAGCCCGCCAGCTTCATTGACGATATTCACCAGGACATTGGAACCATAGGTGCCGAGAGCCTGACTCACAGGGTGATCAACCAGGGCCTTGGTGAAGGCTTTATTGGCAGCTCGGAACGCCTCCGGATCGGCAATCTCAACCTTGGCATCGCCAGCGTCAAGTGCGATAAATTTAATTTTTTTGGAACCCATAACGGCCCCAAGACCACCACGACCAAGGGAACGTACATGACTATCCGGATCTTTAACTGAGATATTGGCAGAACTCATCAGCATCTCTCCAGCCTGGCCGATGGACATAATTCCGATCTTGTCAGAAAAGCGTTTTTCCACAGCATCCACCACGGCAAAGTTTCCCTTGCCAAGCAGCTCCTCTTCCTTGTTGATGCTAACGCCATCTGGAGTGAGAACCAGGGAATACCAGCTGTCATCCTGCGGCTGGCCTTCGATGATCAGGGCCTTACAGCCCATTTTGGCCAGACGCTGGGCCGCAGTGCCGCCGGAGTTGGACTCCTTGATGGTGCCAGTGAGGGGGCTTTTGGCTCCGGCAGAGATGCGCCCGGAGTTTGAGGCCACGGTACCGGACAACAGGCCGGGGGCAAAGATCAGTTTATTGTTGGGGCCTAGAGGGTGACACGCAGGTGGGACTTCGGCAGCAACTATGGTGGAGGTAAGCCCCCGACCGCCATGCCCTGCCCAGTCGGCTGGTATATCTTCGACGGAAGTGGAAAGATCTGTCATATTTACACGAAAAATTTTATCAGCCATGGTGTCTCCTGTGGGTGGTAGGTTATGAGAACTATGATCGAATTAGTATATAGATTTTCCTGAGGAAAGAGCAAGGGAATTCATGGTGAGCCGATAGAATTGCGGATAACTGTATCGTGAGCGATTAAGAACATGTAGCCGCACCGCTTATCTTGCTGGTACTTCAAAGTATTTCACTGCTCATACATAACTTTTCCGCAATCACGGAGACTGTAGCCACCCAGGCTCTGCACCATTTCCGTAAACTCCGTATCATTTTCTATAAGATCCAACAGGGAGAGAATCTTAGGATCATCCAGGAACTCACCGGGGATGATCAGGTCGTAGCGTTCTTCGGCCACCGCCACAAAGTCGAGATTCAAGGAATTGGCCGCAGCCAGGATTCCCATACCGCAATCAATACTGCCATC
>CAYWMZ010000496.1:0-2370 GCA_964459485.1 uncultured Desulfocapsa sp.
GGGGCATGATTTAGAGGCCTTGTATTATGAAATTCTTGATAGTGGAGAAAAACAGGTTCTCATTGAACCCTTTCTGACCCATATTAGTTCTACCCCTAATGATCAATGGGCAATCGGCAGAGACGGAAGCATTGACCATCTCGGCATGTTGGATCAAATATGCGAGAGCGGCATGGTGCATATTGGCAATTTGAAAGGCCAACAACCGGATCAAGATATCTACGACTACATCCATAACGCTTCACACCGTATTGTCACCGATATGGCAAATTCCGGTTATTGTGGTGTGGTGGGAATTGACTATATCGTCTCTGGCGAGGGTATATTTCCTGTAGAAAATAATGCCCGTTTTAATGGCTCTTCCTATGTGAGCATGGCTGTTCAAAATATTGAGGAATTACTTACCACCACAATTCCTTTCTGGAAATTCATTAAAACCAGAACCTCCCCCTGTACCTTCCCTGAACTTGTCAGTCGCTTAGGGGGCCATCTCTATGATGGCCACAAATTGAATGCCGTCTTCCCCCTCAACTGCAAAAAACTGCCATCTTCTGGAGATTTTGCCATTGTTCTCCTAGGCGAAAATATGGAGCAAATCACTCAACTGGAAGATTCATTGAAAGGCATGGGGATAACAAGAGAGTAAGAGCACTAATTGCCGGCTCTTCGCTAAGGGTTTCACCTTGTTTTCTAGCCCTGGCCCTATTTACACATTGCTCTAAAAAGGCAGAGTAGTTGTCGCAGTCGACTTTCAGTTCCTCGTTTAACCTCAGCAATTCCCGGTGGCCCCTGAAGCCCAACAATAGTGCTGTTTGTTAAATTGTGTTCGTAAACAATTTTTTTAAAATTTAATTCACCTTGGCATATACAAGTAGTTAAAAAAAATGACAGCTGTCATAACTATAAAGGGTGTTAAAAAGTGTTTCCCAAAGGTCAGTTGGCGAGTGTCCCTTGGCTGAATTATCAGTTTTTTTTCGTTCGCATAGCATTTGCTAGATTTGACGGCTAGAACTTATCGGTCGTTTTTTGAACTTTCCTTTATTCTCTCGAATAGTTCCTGGTTTTTCGATAAATTGACTGTCAACTTCAACGAAGTTTATGCAATCGAGGGTTGTTTGTTGTTATTTGCCTTATTATCCTCTCATTATGCGACTTAAGCCATTCTCTGTTCTTTAAATATCGATAGCTGTTGTGGTGCCTCTGCGTGCTGTTTTTTTCTGAACCCGGCCATCTTTATTAGCAGGACGGCAATAGAACCTAAAATACACCGAGACATGGTAGCCGATTGACTGCGTACACGAACAGTTTCAAGACCGGTTTGATTCTTCAACAGATTAAACGCTCTCTCACAGTTTTTACGAATATCATGGGCTTTTCGTATGCCGTCAGTATGGTAAGGAATCCGCTGAAAGAGTCCACTGTCCATCGGAATAAATCGGTATTGCGGACAAGAGAGGGAAAGAGTGCATCCGTCTGGATCTGCGCTGCATTTGTATTCATGACCCTGTTCTTCTACACCCAGGTGATGCATGGGGATTGGGCAGGTATCATGGCAAAAAACAGCACCGGTTTCATTGTTGGTATATTTGGGTAATAAAGACACCTTAGACGAAGGCGGTGTTGTCACTCTTATCCCTGTCTCTTGAAACAGCGTGTCATCTTTGTCATGGTAGGCCTCATCGGCAGTAATGAGTTGCAAGTCGATACCCATTGCCTGTGCCAGGTTTGCCAGAAACGGCAAAAAGTGACTGTCATGATGGTTTGCTGGTGCCAGCAAGGAGACGATTGGGAAACTATGGCCAGTCTTGGCATCAATGGCCGTCAAGGTATGCAGTCGATAGCCAATAACATAGATTGATTTGTCCCGTTTGTTTCGACGTCGTCCGCAGTCGCAGTCAAGATCGTTATAAATACGGATTTTCTTGCCTTTAATGTTAATGGTGGCCAGAGGGAGTCTGCAATCACTTGCCAACTCCGTTGAATCTATCCCATGCAGAACATTATCGCCGAGAAGTCCGGACTGGTTGAAATGATGGAGGATATATACCAGCAAATTTACTTGTTGAACAAAAGTAAGAGAGGTCCGGAACTTACTGAGTTGGGTATGGTCGATCATATTCTTGGTACTCAGCGATAGCCCGCAAAAAACACGATTTTGCTTACGATCCAATCCCAGATATTCTTCGGTGCAGAATTTACGGTAACTGATTTCCGGATATTTGATTGCCTTGAGCAATTCAGCGCGAAACAGATTACTGGGGAAAATACTTCGCATAGATGGATTATAACCAGAGTAAGACAATAGGCGGTTGATAATCCTGTCATCGATCAGCTCGTCAATATAGCGAAGCTCTTCATCCTTGATAAACA
>CAYWMZ010000497.1:0-2364 GCA_964459485.1 uncultured Desulfocapsa sp.
GATCATCAAGCATGGCGTAGATGGCTGTAGTCATCATCGGGGGGCCGCAGAGGTAGTAGTTGATATCTTCCGGTGCGGGATGGTCTTTTAAGTACTCCTCCAGTACCACCAGATGGATAAAACCGGTGAGCCCGGTCCAGTTATCCTCCGGTTGCGGATCGGACAGGGCGACATGGAACTCAAAGTTGTCGTTCTGTGCTGCCAGTGCCTCAAACTCATCATCGTAGAACACTTCCTGGAGACTCCGGCCCCCATACCAGTAGGAGACCTTGCGCCGGGTCTGCTGTCCTTTAAAGAGATCGAAGATATGACTGCGCAGGGGGGCCATCCCGGCACCACCGCCAATGAGCATGACCTCTGATTCACTGTCATCCATAAAGAATTCACCAAAGGGCCCGGCGATGGTTACTTCGTCTCCTGCCTGAAGGTTAAAGATATAGGATGATACCTGGCCGGGCGGCACCACAATGGGGCTGCCGGGGGGCGGGCTGGCAATACGTACGTTCAGTTTGATGATGCCCTTTTCTCCGGGATAGTTGGCCATCGAGTAGGCCCTGGTCACCGGGATGTGGACATGGGAGACATACTGGAACATCTTGAACTTGGTCCAGTCGGCAAGAAAGCGTTCGTCGATATCGAAGTTGGCGTACTTCAAGGTGTGGGGCGGAACCTCGATCTGGATATAGCCACCGGCGCGGAAATTCACATTCTCTCCTTCCGGCAACTTGATCACTAATTCTTTAATAAATGTGGCCACATTGCGGTTGGATTGGACACTACAGTGCCATTTTCGGGCATCGAGAACCTCTGGTGGAACCACAATATCCATATCATGTTTGGCCTGCACCTGACAGGCCAGTCGCATGCCGCTTTTGGCCTCTCGGTTGTTTATATGGGAGCGTTCGGTGGGCAGGATTGAACCGCCGCCCTCATTGACAATGCATTTACACTGGCCGCAACTGCCGCCACCACCACAGGCCGAAGAGAGGATAACCCCGTGCTCAGACAGGGTGGTGAGCAGCTTGCCGCCGGGTGCGGTGCTGAAGCGTTTCTCTTCATTGATAACAAGCTCGATCTCACCCCCCGGCAGAAGGGTCTTTTTGGCGATCACAATAAGGCTCACCAGGATCATCTGGATACCGGAAAAAAAGATCACACCATATATGATTTCATTCATCAGTCCCGCTCCGTTGCTGTCTCATAATGACCTCAAAAAGAAAGATCCATCCCGGCCAGTCCCATAAAGGCCATGGCGATCAGTCCGGTGGTGAGAAAAGTGAGCCCCAGGCCTCGAAGACCCGCTGGCGGATTGGCATATTCAAGGCGTTCCCGGATACCTGCCAGGCAGACCACGGCCAAGAAAAAACCGCCTCCGGCCCCAAATCCGTAAGCTACACTCTCGCCAAATGTGTAGTTGCGTTCCACCATAAAGAGACTGCCGCCAAAGATGGCGCAGTTCACGGTGAGCAGGGGCAGGTAGATGCCGAGAGTGGTGTAGAGAGCCGGGACAAAACGATCAAGAAACATCTCAAGAATCTGTACTACTCCAGCAATTACCGCAATATAAGTGAGCAAGCCGAGAAAGGTGAGATCAAGATTTGGCTGCCCGGCCCAGGCCAGGGCACCAGGTTTCAAAAAGGAGTTCAGGATAAAATTATTGATGGGCACGGTGATCATCATAATGGCCAGCACCGCCATGCCCAGACCAATTGCCGTCTTTACCTTTTTGGAGATAGCAAGAAAGGTACACATCCCCAGAAAGAAACTTAAGGGCAGATTCTCAAGAAAAATAGCCCGAAAGATAATATCAAGATAGTGGCTCATCAGTTCTTCTCCTGTTGCTGGGGATCAATGGTGCGCAGCAGCCAGATAAGCAGAGCGATGAGGAAAAAGGCACTCACCGGGAGCACCAGCAGTCCGTTTCGTACATACCAGCCGCCATTAGAGGCCAGGGGCAGAACCACATGGCCAAAGAGGCTGCCAGATCCCAGCAGTTCTCGAATAAAGGCGACAGCCATAAGGACAAATCCGTATCCCAGGCCATTCCCTATGCCATCCACAAAACTGGCAATGGGCGGGTTGTTCATGGCATAGCCCTCGGCCCGTCCCATGACGATACAGTTGGTGATGATCAGGCCAACGTAAATGGAGAGCTGTTTGGAAAGTTCATAGGAGAAGGCCTTGAGGAGCTGATCCACCATAATCACCAGGGTGGCAATAACGGTGATCTGGATACCGATGCGCACGTTGCCGGGTATATGAAAACGGACAAGGGAGATAATTAGATTGGAAAAGGCGATCACCATAGTGACACAGATAGACATCACCAGGGCCGTACTCATCTGCCCGGTGACGGCAAGTGCG
>CAYWMZ010000498.1:0-2360 GCA_964459485.1 uncultured Desulfocapsa sp.
TTGTAACTATTCAGCGTACCAGTAAGGAACGCAGAAAAAGCACGAAATGTAACTGTTCAGGGTGCGTTAGATTCGGTCATTCAGCCATTTTCATAAGAGTTACGCTCTATGAAAGGGGTTGAAGGGCCGAAGATGACGTGCCCTGAATAGTTACATGAATTTGGCATAAAAAAAGACCGTTACAGTAACACACTGTAACGGCCCCTTTCATTGTCCTATTGAAGACAAAGATCTACTTTTTGCTTCTTTTCTTATCAGGACAGGTACGTTTAAGTAGTTTATTAACGCTGATCCGCATGCGATCAATGGAATTGGCCAGCCCGCCAATCTCATCATTGGAATCGGTATGGATGGAATCACAGAGATTCTTCCCTATACTGATATCCTTTGCAGAACTGGAGAGGCGAATAATCGGGCCAACCACGGCATGGTCAAGGAAGCCCCATATACAAATAATGGTCACTAGCAGACAACCGATACCCACCGAAAAAATCTTCAAGGCAGTATGCTTAGCGTCGACCAGTGCCTTTGATATGGAAATATAAATAATAGAGGTTCCTACAGTGGAGTCCATTTTCCAGTTGTAGCCATTTTCAGTTCCGTAGATATCCCGCTGGTCAGCTGGAGCGTCAGCCGGGTCACCGTGACAGGTAAGACAGAACACCTTAGTTACCTTAATTGGTTTGGCTGTATAAAAATACTGGGCTCCCCCCCGCTTCATGATACCCTGCTTTTCTTTAACATTCGGGTTAGACGCAAAATACTGAATAACTTTTTCTTCTTCAGCATTTGCCTTATTATCGGGCCAGAGAGGATCCAGGGTGGCCTGCTTAAAGATATAGCCATCAAGGGTCTTCTGAAAGATCTCATATTCCATACGATTGACAACAAATCTGGACATCAGCTCCGGAATGAAGATATCGTCATCCGCCACAAGATCCTTGATCAAGGGATACTGTTCCTTACCAAAAAAGCTGGAACTGGCCTCGATATAATTATAAATGATCTCTCCCTTGCTTTTGGCTTCAGCCAGGGCGTTCTGACGACTGAGCATATAACTCGTATAGCCAATGGCAATGGTCGCCAGCAGACTCAATACTGTAATAATAATAATAAACTTCGACCGTATCCCCATTTTCATCTCCTCTGTTACATCGTTTATACCGGGCACGTCTCTCCAAGACTCACCGAATCTTATGAAAGTATAGCACCTCTCCGTGTAAAAGAAACAAAGAAATCAACAAAGAGCCTGTTTTTTCATGACTATTAAAGAAATACAGAAAACACTTTACTTGCTGTCAGAGTGCCCCGGAAGTGCCTTTCTCCTTGACAAACAACCAAAGTCTCTACTAAATTCTAGATTAGAAGAGATGTCAACTGCCTAGTTGAGAATCGTTGTTACTTGTTAAGTATTCTGCGGGGAAAAAAATGATAAAGCGTTATACGATGATTGGCCTTGGCGGCATAATCTTATCGACACAGCTTTTTGCAACTGCTGCTTTTGCTGCTAGTCCCACCATGTCACAGGAGGAGCTTGTCAAAGAGGTCAACATGTTGAAAAACATTGTTATGGATCTGAACGAACGCCTGGCCGGAGCAGAGGAGATGCTCCAGATGACCCTTGAGAATAAAGAAAAGCAGGATACTCAGGTTAAGGACGTCGTTGATCTGGCGGATGAACTCGATGAGCGTTTAGGAGATGCCGAGAAACATACTGCCATGGATCGTGTAACCATGAGCGTTGAGTATGAAACCCAGTTTAACTCCATCCATATGAACGTGGCAACAATGCCCGCAGCCAGTCAGATCCAGATTGGCCAAATGGCCATAGCCGGAACCCAGTTTTCAGCTGCCGATATGGCTCAACTCCAGGCTGGGTTGAAACAGCAGGGGATTGAGAAACAAACCGTGGACAACGACTCCCTCTTTACCAGCCGTCTGCGTCTGGATATTAAGGCAAAACCAACCCGCTCCTTGTCCTTTGTCGGTCGCCTGTCAGCAGCCAAGGTCTTTGGTGACTCCACGGGGGTCAAGTGGTACAACGGTGGTCCCAATGCGGTGACCATGGATGGCAACGTCCACAGTAATGGCAGTGACTCTGCCCTTCGGGTAGAGCGGGCCTTTTTCACCTATTTTGGTGAAGTTGGTGACGTCCCCTTCCACTTTTCCTTGGGTCGGCGTCCGGCACTTGGTGGTGCCCCTTACGAATTTTCCAGATCAAGCGTGGTTGGCGGTTCCCCCATGGCTCATGGTATCAACTGGCAGTTTGACGGAGCCTCCCTTGGCTTCCGACTTGCTGACCTCACTGGAATCCCAGGAGCCGATTTTAAGCTGTGCTGGGGTGTTGGATTTGAGTCGGG
>CAYWMZ010000499.1:0-2354 GCA_964459485.1 uncultured Desulfocapsa sp.
CTTGCTGGGCGGCATCCCCAGCAGGATGATATCGACATGGCCCTGGAACAGTATCATAATGGCTCTAATATGACCGATGTTATTGCTGTCCTTTCAGCCGTCAGCCACTGCGATATTACAGAACGTCCGGCTCTGCTCCAGGATTTTTATCAGAAATGGAAAGATGAGCAATTGGTTATGGATAAGTGGCTTATCCTTCAGGCCGCCTCCAGCCTGCCCGGAACACTGGCTTCGGTGCAGGAACTTATGCATCATCCCGCTTTTTCCATAAAAAATCCCAATAAGATCAGATCTCTAATCGGGGCCTTTGGCGCCAACCACGCATCCTTTCATCGGGATGATGGTGCCGGATATCGCTTTCTGGCAGATCAGATTGTGGCTCTTGATTTACAAAATCCCCAGATCGCATCACGCCTCACTACCCCCTTTGCAGCTTGGAAACGTTACGACACTGGGCGGCAGAATCTGATGCAGGAACAGCTACAACGCATTATGGCCCGAAAAAATCTCTCCGGAGATGTCTTTGAGATGGTGCGTCGCAGCCTGGATAGCTAGTTAGTCAAATAAGAGCCGATCCAGTGGATTGTTAATCTCTTCTATGGCAGAAGAGACAACGGTATTTGGGTGGATGTCCCGAGGGGAGGGGGACAATGGCATCGGGGGCGTGACACTCTACACATAACTTTCCGGCCGCCTTTTTCTTCATACTAAAGAAACGGTTATGATCGTCATTATGGGGAAGGGGGGCAGTGGTTTTCCCCGGGGCGTTAAAGAGGAAGATAAGAATTACGGCAGACATTGCCACAAAGGCAAGATTGATAAAGAGGATGTTTTTCTTTTTGGGTGTGCTCATGGTCTTTCCAGCTAGGGTGGAGTGAGAGTTAAATGGCCATTTCCATTGAACTGAATTTGAGCATACCTGATCGCAGCCCCAGTGTCACTAGTTCAGCGAGTATGCAGTTTAAAAAATCGTTTCTGCCACTGATGCGCACCATTCTACTATGCTGGTCGTGCTTGGCGATAAGTTTTTTCATGGTGCTGCTGGAATGTGTCGGGTTGCAGATGTGACGGGCCACTTCTTCACCGGAAATAATTGCCGGATAGATACCCTCTCCGGTGAGTCCCGATGCAAGGCCTGCTGCATCTCCAATGAGAAAGGTGCGGCCAAAATTCCAGCCCTGGTAATCGTAATTAATGTACTCGGCTTTTGCGGGATACTGATCCAGAGGGAAGCCCAGATCCTTGGCCCAGCTAGTAAGGTTGGCCTTGAGAACGGAGGGGCGCATTCTGTTTTTATCCACATAAGCGCCGATGGAGGTGCTTTCAGCATGGGGGAAAATCCAAGCATAGCCATTTTTAAAGAGGCGGTTGTTGAGGTGCCACTCCATCTGGGGACTAGTGCCGGGAATCTGGTAGTTGATGCCAACACCCATGCGTTCACTTACAAGGCCCAGGTGTCTGCGCACCAGAGAACTGGAACCATCTGCCCCCACCAGATATTCAAAACTGATCTCTTCACGGTTTCCGGTCTGCCTGTCCTGAACGGATACTGTTGCGTTGTTGATTGTCTGCACAGAGAGTCCGCAACGTATCTGGGCTCCTGCGTCCATGGCCTGTTGGGCCATATACTGTCCCAACTTTTCACGATTCACTGTGGCAATAATGGGGTCTTCCTCGGTGATGCTGATACGCTGCATCGGACTTATGAGGTGTTGAACCGGAAAGGAACGTTCGGCAAGATCTTCTGGAACTCTACTGATCAGGCCACTCCAGGTGATGCCACCGGCACAGACTTTGGGGCCCAACACTTTTTTTCTCTCAAGAACCAGACAAGGGATACCGGCTTGGGCAAGAATTCTGGCGCAGGACAGTCCACCAGGTCCTGCGCCAATGATGAGGGTATGGATATGCATGGTTTCGCAGAGGCGTTTAAGGATAAAATCTTAGATGTTTTGCAGGTAATACAATGTGATCTTCCAGTAATATCGGCTGCCTTGTAAAACTCAAAACAGTTGGGCTGCTAACGTACTTTTTGCACACTACAATGTTTGGAAAATTAGTGGTCATAAGTTTTAATTTTTTTTTAGAATATGCTATAGTCAATAAATTAGTTAAAAGGTGTAAAAAACCTAAGGCTAGGGGACTAAAGAGGTAGTTGGGGATTTATCCTGATTACTTGGGCTTCTGTTTGGAAGGGGTAGGTGGCTTGGATACCGAAACAACTTTTAGCACCAGGGTAGCCATTGGTATGCAATCACAATTGATTACCGATGATCTGGTGGAGTCGCTCACTGAGATCGGTTCTTTTTTTATGCCCCAGGGGGTGGTGGCGGCTCCCGTCGAATATGTGGATG
>CAYWMZ010000500.1:0-2351 GCA_964459485.1 uncultured Desulfocapsa sp.
TGGTCTCCGGATAGTACGGCAGGTAGGGATTGCCGAGAAATTCGAGGAATCCGTCTACTTTGTTTCTGGCACAACAGGTTGCGGCATTGAAGGCAATCAGAAAAAAAAGAGGCCCGGTTATGAGAAGGAGGATTTTTTTCTGCATAAAGCGTACATGCGGTTGTGCAGACAGTATGAAAGGGAAACGAAGAATTGAGAATGAGAAATTTTATATCGTTGTGAACATAATAGAGATAGGTGAAAAGAACAACCGCAAAGTGCGACTTATATTTCTTTCCTGTGGTGATTCTGAGCAAGCGAGGGCAGTTCACTGTAGCGTTGGAGATTACCTGTATCGCCAAGAATGATGTTGCCCTCCAGGCTGAGCCAGGCATGTGCTTCAAGCTCTTTGCCCTCTTGCCTGGCAACACCGATGTGCAGGGTCGGGAAGACTCCGTACGATCGCAGGAGGCGTTGGGCGGCTATTGCCCGCGACAGGCAGGTTGAAAAGGGTACATAGCGGCACGCCCTGGCAAACAGTCTGATCATGCTGGCAAGGGGAATCTTCCTGCTGGCCGGGCAGATGCTCCCGCGAGAAGAAGAGGCCATGGCAGGATCTATAAGTTTCTGAAAAGGCATGCGGTGCAAGACAAGACGCGAGTATGCCAACAGGCATACCGCTTGACAGAAAAACACCTTTTCAGCCGTGGTAAGAAGAAAAAATCGTTTTATTCGTCTCAGCATGTGACCTCGTGGGGTCATTGGGAACAGATCACCCGGGCCATGATGGTGTTGCTGAAAGTCCGGGTCTGGTTCTGCGCTTCAGGGTGTTCTTCTGGAAATGAGAAAATGCTGGCCGGTCGAACGGGTCGGCAGGCCCCCGTGATCCCAGTTCCACGCTACCCGACCCATATGTACCATGTTTTCAGCTCCTCTTCATTGTGGAGTTGCGATTGAGGTTGCAAATTTAAAAATACGTTTTACATTCCAATCTCCGGTTTTTTTCCTTACCTGGTGTACAGAAACCGGAGAATGGTTTACGTTTACATTACAATCTTTCTTCTCGGATAATCTCATGGCGCTGATAGTGCAGAAATATGGTGGGACTTCGGTCGGTTCCACGGAAAAGATCAAGGCCGTGGCCAGGCGGGTCATGGCTTATCAGAAACAGGGAAACCAGATGGTTGTGGTGCTGTCAGCCATGTCAGGCGAGACCGACCGGCTGACCGCCCTTGCCACGGATATTCAGAGGATTCCCAACCTGCGGGAAATGGATATGCTGTTGTCCACCGGTGAGCAGGTCACCATTGCCCTGTTTGCCATGGCCGTGAAAGAGGCTGGATCTGATGCCATCTCCCTGCTCGGTGACCAGGTTTCCATCCGTACGGACAAGATGCATACCCGGGCCAGGATCCGGGACATTGACACCACGCTGATCAGAAAGCATCTGGCGGAAAACAAGATCGTCACGGTGGCCGGCTTTCAGGGGGTGGATGACGACGGCGACATCACGACCCTGGGCAGGGGCGGTTCCGATACCACGGCCGTTGCCCTGGCAGCCGCTCTCAATGCAGATGCCTGCGAGATCTTCACGGATGTGGAAGGTGTGTTTACAACGGATCCCAATATCTGCAGCCAGGCCCGGAAGATCGATCATATTTCCTACGATGAGATGCTGGAGCTGGCCAGCCTGGGAGCCAAGGTGCTCGATATAAGGTCGGTCGGGCTGGCCAAACGCTACAAAGTGCCGGTGCACGTCCGTTCAACATTTTCAGAAAACGAAGGAACCTGGGTTGTCGAGGAGGATAAGATTATGGAATCCATGCTGGTTTCCGGAGTAACCTACAACAGGAATGAAGCCCGTATCACGATAAAGAAAGTTCCTGACCAGCCGGGGATTGCCGCAAAGATTTTTCTTCCCATCTCCGATGCCGGCATCCTGGTCGACATGATCATCCAGAACACCAGGGACAGCCATCTCACCGACATGACCTTTACCGTGATGCGCAATGACTATGCCCGGGCCATGGAGATCGTCAAAAGGGTGGCCGAGGATATCGGGGCCGAGTCCGTGACCGGGGATGAGAGCATCGTCAAGGTCTCCATTGTCGGGGTCGGCATGCGCAACCACTCAGGAATTGCTTCAACAATGTTTCAGATCCTTGCGAAAGAAGGCATTAATATGATGATGGTGTCAACTTCTGAGATCAAGGTGTCCTGTATTATCTCGGAAAAGTATACTGAACTTGCCGTCCGGGCCCTGCACGATGCTTTTGCCCTGGACAAGGAAAACATGCCTCTGGAAGAAAAGGAGTGAAACGCATGGCCAGAACAATAGAGATATACGATACCACCCTCCGCGATGGTACCCA
>CAYWMZ010000501.1:0-2345 GCA_964459485.1 uncultured Desulfocapsa sp.
GCTTGTATCGATTTCCAGTGTTAACCCTGCCGGAGTACCGGTTGTTGTCCCCAGCAGAATATTCTGCTGCTCAACCCCTGTAAAAACCTGATCGATCACATTGCTTGTATCCCTGCTGAAGATTGAAGCAACTTTCTCTGCTTTATAAGCATAGGGAACGCTTAACAACTGGCGGTCGGGAGACAAAACTTGTAAGCCGTTGACACCGTCATCAAACCACACACGAAGGTAGGTCTCGCTTGCATCAAATACTGTGGACAAAACTTGTGGCATGGGTGTCGCTTCATCAGTATTGAGTAAAGAACTGTCTCCAAGTTTGATGGAAAAATTCCCAGCGCTGACGTCAATCTTAATGGCATTATCAGGCGCACTTCCTTGAGATGAGCTATTGTCATTTGACCAGAAAGTCACACATTCTGGCCCCAGCGTGTCTGGATTGCAGTCGGTATGTCCATTGATAATTGCAAATTTGAATAGGCCTGGCCCGTTAAATGGAATGCCATCGACATTCACTGTGCCCCGATGGGGAATCATTAGCGGGATGCTCGTTCCCCATGCCATCGTTTGGGCGAGGGAAAAGATAATTTGTGTTACCACCAGTAATTTAATAGACCGTTTCATATTTCTCTCCTTACATGGTTTTTATTGGTTATAAGCCTGAATTGACAGAATAATTGACACTCGACGAAGTTCCTCTTTCAGACGGAGAGGAGACAGTGACATCGGTGATGACATAATTTGCTGAAAATCTCGGAATCTCTACGAGAGGCCTTGAGTCTGCCGATGTCGGATCAAAGCCGCTCTCTATCTCGGCCAGGTTTATAAAACCGTCGTTGTCGTCATCTGGAAAAGTGAGTGCGTCAAAAGCGATTGGGGTTGAATCATTGTCACTTACCACACCTGCTGTTATTTGTATTGCAACCAGGGCACCCCCCAGGGTGTAGTGGATTGTGAAAGTATAGGCTCCCAAGGGGAGTCCACTGACTTTTCCACTCAATTGGTGAGTTTCAGGATCTATAAAAAGCGGCTCTGTTCGGCTAACCGTACCGTCATCTTTGTTGATATGTACTTCTGCGCTCAAACCTGCTCGATGTTTTTGCAGTTGTTGTGGCAGGGAACTTGAAAACTCGCCATTTGCCGCAATGGAGCCGGATCCACTTGACGGTTGGTTGGAGGTTTTCCCGCATCCATAAAGAAGAAACAAGGACAGAAGCACTGCAACAGGATAAAGGCGATTCTTCAGGGAAAATGCGTCGTTTCCAGTCCTGGAGTCTGTTTTCGTTGTAGGTTTACGTAATAATTTCATATTAATCTATTTACTCCTTCCCTCACGGGGCCGTGCCCGAAAACGCTACCGAGCCGGTTGGTGCTCCGGCACTGTCTCCACCGCCACCACCACTTCCTGCTGCAATGCCTCCACCGACAAGAACCAACGCAATTGTCCAGACCCACCATTTTTTATACCAGGGTTTTTCGAGGGTTTCTCCGGTACTTAATACCATCGGTGCTCTTTTTGTTGGGAAAAATTCTTCTGTAAGCACAGGCGCAGCTTTTTTGGGAGCCGGTGGTTTTTTCACCTCTTCCACTTTTTCCGGCACAAGGGCGGGAGAGACCGCTACAACAAGGGGAGCAAACGAAAAACCGCGCAAGGCGGTATTGCCTGCCTTGTCACCGGCCTGAATGTAATATTCAAAACCAGGGTTTGATATATGTTCTTTCGCGATGGTAGCAGCGTAATTTTCTTCCCCAATGGCACTCATCTTCATACTGGCAAAGACTTCTTCTCCCGCTTTGCGATAAAAAAGGGTGACCTTGCCGACACCTATATTGTCTGTGACCTTGGCCTGGAACCTAAAGGGTGATTCGGAACTGATGGCCTGCGTGGGAGGCTCATGTTGAATGACCGGAGCGAAGAGATCGGCATCGGCAGGAAAATCTAAACCTTGCGCCCAAAGCGGGGTGAGGGGAAGCAGCAAAAAAACATAGAAGGAGACAAGGAAGAGTAGTGCAGCTCTATTTTTTATCGGTTTCATTAGCCTACCTCACTTTATGGATAAACAGCCTAAAAACTTCCCATTTAATGTCGATTAGAATCAGGCTAAGAACTGACACGATGATTGGATTTAGGTGGGAATTTTTGTTGCTATAGAAATGACATGGCGCTTAAATTTAATCAAGCCTGAATAGGTAGGCTTAGTGGTAATATGGTAATATTCTCAGGGCGAATTGAGGATGTGTATTGAATTACTAATGGATTTTTACCCGTACTGAACCAGGACACAAGAAATATTGTCCTGTCCGCCATTTTCATTGGCGGCATTGACTAAAACATTACAGGTTGATTG
>CAYWMZ010000502.1:0-2338 GCA_964459485.1 uncultured Desulfocapsa sp.
ACCATTGATGTGGTGATGATGACCTCATAGTGGCCCATCAGGGGGGCCGAGGAGTTTGCTATATCGATTCCTGCGGCAATGGCCAGGGCCTTGAGAGTGTCAGGGGCTCCACGAAACACTGAAATCACGGTTGTTAGTGCCGTGAGAGTACCAGGAGGAATCGTATAGCGGTTGCTGGCGTGGTAGATGACCTGAACCTTATAGTCAACGGTGATATCTGTCAGTTTCTTTTTGTTGCTGGTGGGGACACCATAATTCACCAGTCGCGTGATGAGCAGATCCCTGAATCCTTCATTAAACTGGGTGGTCTGCCCCTGCTTACAAGGTGTGGCATCTGTACCACAGGCCTCTTTCACAAAGACTGATTTGTCCACATAATCACTAATGATCAGGCGGTTGTGGATCTGATTTGCGACATCATTGGCCAGGACATCCCAGTGGTGAGCCGCCTGCATCTTTTGTTGTTCGCTGTAGGCGTAGGAGGCCGGCTGGGGGAAACGTGTACAGCTACAGAGAATAAGGCTTAACAGAAGAATGGAGGCAGTGCGCATCGAAAGACACCTTTTGTTTTTATAAATGTTTTCCATATAGTATCATAACTGTATCGGATAACAATTGAAAAACTAAAGGGAAAATATTGTGCCTTGGCTACCGTTCTGCTATCGTATGGCGTTGAGCTTGTGGCGGAGCTGCGGTTCCGGCGGGGCTCCCACTATTTGGTCTATCAGCTCACCGTTTTTGAAAAAGAGGAGGCTTGGGACACCGCGTATCTTATAGTGCATGGCCGTCCCCGGATTGTCGGAGGTGTTGATTTTGGCAACAATTACTTCACCAAGGTACTCTTCCGACATTGTCTTAATGAGAGGAGCTATGGCCTTGCAGGGTCCGCAGGTGGGTGAGTAAAAGTCTACCATCAGCGGCAGGTCTGCTGTTTTGACAAAGGATTGGAATTCCGGGTCACTGAGTTCCACGGGGATTGCACTGGAACCAAGCTCTATGCTGTGACCGCATTTTCCGCATTTGGGAGAAAGGTGCTGCTTTCCGGCCTGGATCCTGTTTTTGGTTTTACATGCCTGGCAACTGACGATAAGAGTGTTCATCTGGGTAGGTCTCCCTCATATGGATAGTTTCGTGCTTTTTCTGCGTTTCTTACTGTTACGATGAAGTTACCTTTAAGCAAGGATTGTGGTGTCTGTCTCCAATGCACCCAGGCTCTGTTGCTGCTTGATTCTGCCCAGTCGTACCGGCCAGTGCTAAAGGAGGGATGAAAGTCCATTGCTTTCCCCCTTAAGATGAGACTGAATCATCGGACTGTCAAGGGTGTGAGGGCTGGAAAGTTCTCACAATTTGGCCGTGTTGTCCATTGCCAAAGCGGAAGCAGTGTTTATATTCTGGCTGTTGTGAAATAAATTTTAAACCCTGTAAATCTTTTTTAATCCGATATCTCATATTTTTTATGTCCATAGACCTCCATACCCACTCCTGGTTTTCAGACGGAACCAAGAGTCCCACTGAACTGGTACAACTGGCATCACGCAGTGGTGTCTCAGCCCTATCTATCACTGATCACGATACCATGGACGGTGTTGCCGAAGCCCTTGCGGCAGCCGGGGAGTTTGGGGTGGAGGTGATCCCTGGTCTTGAGGTGAGTGTGGTTCATGAGAAGAAGGCCCTGCATATTCTTGGCTATTTTATGGATGCCGCCAATGCAGAACTTGCTGCTGCCCTATCCACACTGCAAGAAGACCGTGATGGGAGAAATAGAAAAATTATTGTAAAGTTACAGGAGTTGGGGATTGATGCTAGTATTGAAGAACTTAAAGCTATCTCCGGATATGGTCAGACGGGACGACCTCATATTGCAAAGCTTCTTATGAATCATGGTGTGGTGCGTTCCATGCCTCAGGCCTTTGATGAGTATCTGAAAAAAGATTGTCGGGCCTATGTTCCTCGTTTTGCCTACAGTGCCCGCCAGGCCATTGGGTTTATTGTGGCGGCTGGTGGTATTGCCGTTCTGGCCCATCCTGTCCAGGTAGACAGGAGTCTCCGTTCCATGGATAGTCTGCTCCCTGTACTGAAGTCTTATGGCCTGGGAGGTATCGAGACATATTATCCCACCCAGTCAAAGAAAATGCGCAAACGGATTCGGAAGGTAGCTGAAGAAAATGATCTGCTCCTCACCGGGGGAAGTGATTATCACGGTGATATCAGGCCGGGCACCAGACTGGCTGGAGGTAATAATGTCCATGTCCCTCCAGGTCTGCTTGAAAAAATGAAGGAGAGGCTGGCCTCTGCGCCTTGATGGCTGTAGAGAGCAGTTAAGCTCTCCACCCATGTC
>CAYWMZ010000503.1:0-2335 GCA_964459485.1 uncultured Desulfocapsa sp.
CCTCATACTGCTTAAGATAGGGTGCAACAAGCGCACGTATCTCTTGGCGACGAGAAGCATCAAGCTCAGAAGCGTCAAACAATGTTCTATCTAGAACAGCGAGACTACCATCCATTTTTTCGGTTGAAAATTCAGAAAATTGAAAGGCAATGAATTTCGCTGATTGTGGAATCCCGTAGATAACCAGTGCCCAGACTGTTACAAACGTTGCCATAACAGAGAAAAATATTAGTGGTGAATTAGTCTCTAGTTTATGCAGAAACGAAGAGGATTTTGATCCGCCGTGACTTTTTATCAGATCATCAACGGCACTATTATCTTCTGTAATAAACAGCTGGTCCTGGCCAAAGCTTATCTCTCTTGGCGAATTGCCCAGCCGAGATTCAATTTTCAGTTCATGATATTCGAGCTCAATTTTTTCAGGAACCTCGCCTGCGCTGCGCGCAACATGGATGCAGACAGCCTGTTGACAGTTGTGAAGAACCTCCAGACGCGCACTGTTGCGTTTGGAGGTTACCCCATCAAGATAGAGCCCTTCGATATACATTTAACGCTTAAACACCAAAATCAAACACCTGTCCAAACTCTTCGCCAAGCGCTGTAACACTCTCTTTTTCAGCTGCCGTGAAGTTATCCAGAGAACCATTTGCATTCATCACAAGACACGAACAGATATATTTTGTCATCCGCACTTTTGCTGCCGGAAGATAGAGACCGAGTGTAACTATTGTCAAGGCCGTATTAATTAAAATAACTTTTGCGAAACCTGGCATGTTCAATGTCGAGTCAAAACGATGGTCTGCGAGAGCTAAGCTTCGATAGAATAAATTTGATGTCTGGACCATAAAAAAGATGAACAGACCAAAGTAGGCGGCGGCCATAATTAAAGAAGAGACAAGAGCCATCGACGGGAGATAAATTGTAATGCCCCAGATCGGAAGCGCTGCTACAATACCAACACCAAGAATAATCAAAAATATTTTCCCGTAATCAGAAAACGTCGCATCAAACTCGAACTTCGTCGTTCCATAGGAGCTGTTTCTAACGATATACTGATTAATTTTGAGCAATGCCAGTGGATATACAATACCCAATGTAAGCACACCAATAAGCGGCCAAATATATAGAACCATAAAAGCTTCACCGTATCCGCCATTAAATCGAAATTGAATGTTTTTATAGGCGGACATTCGATTATTAAAGGCCATGGACTGATTAACAAAATAGGGAATTGCCAACATCAGTAGAATAGCGAGCCCTATGCCTACCAGAGGAAAGCTCTGTGATATAAAGGAGAATAAAACAAGCGCAACAACTGCGATTATTCGCCCCTTCAGGATTGCCAGCGGTTCGGCAAGATAACGAAAATTATTCTCATCAAGAAATAGATGCGAATAGAAATAACGATTATTTCTCACCTTAGCCCACGCTGAATAGATTCCCAAGGTAACGATTGTTAGCAGAACATTGACAATCCATATTTTGAAGTACTCCATACCATCACCACGAAACTCAAAATTCAACTTGTTGACAGAAGCAGATAAAGATTGCTCACTTAGAGAAGATTGATCATCCATTAATTTAATCCTTTTTTATTAAAATTTACAATTTACTATAGGTTGCTACGCGAGATCCTTTGCCTGAATGATCCCCCCTATTCGGTAACAATCCACGATCCCGACAAACCAAACTAAGCCAATAATAAAGTAGACCCCACTCAACAGGTCTGGGTTAAATATTCCGGGGGTTTCAAGAATCTGTTGCCGTAAAACCTTAACATCGAGCTGAATCGCGCCAGAGACAATTTTTTCAGCAATAATTTGTGCCTTGTGGATGGACTCTATAATGATGATGGAGAGTCCCGCAATAGTAACTAAAAGGGCAACAGACCCTCGAAGTTTTTTTTGAACAACAAAATATCCAGCACCTGGAAAGAGAAGGCCTGAGTATAGAGCTGCCTTCATTGAAAGTTTCATACTGCGCTCTCCATAGACAGAGAATCAGGCGATAAGCCGTCGCCTCTCTATCATTATGTTCTCGGCTACCCCGCCAGCTTCTGTTTCAATAACGCATTAACCTGTCCGGGGTTGGCTTTGCCCTGTGTCGCCTTCATCACCTGGCCAACAAAGTAGCCAAACAGTTTCTCTTTGCCACTACGGTACTGCGCCAGTTGATTCGGGCTCTCTGCCAGCACCTCGTCGATGATCTTCTCGATGGCACCGCTGTCAGTGACCTGTTTTAACCCGTTGGCGGCGATGATGGTATCGGCATCACCCTCACCGTTCCACATGGCGTCAAACACCTGTTTGGCAATTTTTCCAGAGATGGTGTTGTC
>CAYWMZ010000504.1:0-2321 GCA_964459485.1 uncultured Desulfocapsa sp.
GAAGGCAATCAGCATCAAGGCGACGGCGCTCCCGGTCAGCACCAGGCCGATCAGCACGAGCCTCAGTCGCTGGCGTTTACGAGAAGCGGCGCGGCGCATGATCTATCTTTCTGCTTGCGCGCGGGGCCGGCGCACTCGATCCGCCATCTTCTCGTTGCGGCGCATGGAGCGCAACGAGGAGATCAGCAATCCGATCACGATAAATGCCGCCAGCGCATAACTTGGCCAGACGAAGGCGGCGTAGCCGCCCATGGCGAGAAATTCACTCATGCCGTCACCCCTTCCGCCGACGCCTCATCCCGCCGGTCACCGGGTACCGAGACCACTGCGATACGCTTGCCGCTGGGGGTGAATTTCATTTCATGAAGGGAAAAATCGTTACGGGAAAAATCTGCGGCCTGACGCTTCAGGGAGCAGATACTCACCGGATCGCCCAGGTCAGATTCCCCGTGACGACAATGCGCCTCACAGGGCCGCGAGCAGATCCGTCCTAAGATACCGGGGAAGAGGTTGGCCTGAAGGTTAATGGTGTAGGCCCTGGCGTAGTCTCCATCAAAGGTGGCCTTGATATAACCCGGAATATCAGTGAATGCCGGACATCCCCACTGGCAGGGGATGCTGCGGCGCAGGTAATCGAAGTCGTCGGGGTGAGTGGAACTTCCGGTGCGTGGTTGATAGTGGCCCTCGTAGTCACTGCTTCTCCGTCTGATCTTGCGGCGTTTTGTCATGGGAAAACCTTTCTCAAAAGTTCTCTCCCGTATAGGGATATGGCTCTTTGGGCTCATCTGGAATAGACAGGATGCACCCTCAGTATACCCCAAATGCAGGCGTATAGGTGTGTATGTCAAGGTTGCTGGCGGGGAAAGAATCTTGGGAGGCGGCTGTGAAATAAGACTGGAGGAGGAGAAAAATCGCCTCCATCCAGTTCATCCCACACAGCAACAAGATATACTAACTGATACATTCCTGGGGGGGAAATGTCAAATAAATTGTAGAGAGTCAGGTGTGTTGTGGCTCTTTATGGCAGATGGCTGCGATCAGCTTTGCCTCAGGGCTTCCCGAATTAAATCTTGGGGTACAGTTTTTGAGAAGCGGCCCGCTTCATCGGCGTAGACGCGTCAGCCCATGCCATATTGGTGCCGTGCTCTGGCATCCGGCTCAACGTCTACACCGTTGACCCGGACACTGGGGGAGCCCAGGAATTTATGTTTTATGGCCTGTTGTGCGTCCCGGACAAGTGTCTCACTGATCTCTGCCCGGAGAGAAGATTCTTTGACGAGCGTAGCCACTAACTCATGGGTCAGCTGCCGGGATGAACAGCCGGGGGCCACCAGAATTTCGATGTGTTGGGTTGAGGACATGGGGATCTCCTATGTAAGGGGGAAAGGGAACAGAAGTTCTCCTGTCTTTTTCGATTAAGAGTCTCTTCATTCCAGATCCTTATTCTTAGTTTCTGTCTCATTATTCTCCTACTATAATCCCTGTACCATACTACAGGGTCAAGGCCTGTTTGATGTTTTTGGGAATTTGTTGGGAAATGGTGAGGAGAGAAGGGGAACTCCTGAATGAGTGATACAAAATTAGAAAGGCTGAACCGGATGATTTTACCTCGATATTTGGCGTTCGGTGTTCGGTGTTCTATATTTTCTTTTATCTCTTTTTGATTTTTCTGATACTCTATCTGTATAGAATGTGACCATATCAAGGGACACCACCATGAAAAAACAAGATTTCCTCAACACCATCACCGTTTCCGGAACCCAATACAGCTTCTACGATATTAGCCGTCTGGAACAGCAAGGACTCGCTCAGAAGCAGCTTCCCTACTCCATCCGCATCCTCCTTGAAAATACTCTGCGCAAGCTGGACGGTCAGGTGGTGACCAAAAAAGACCTTCAAAACCTCTGTAACTGGAAAAAGCACTATTCTACGCCCCTTGAGATCCCTTTTCATCCCTCCCGGGTCCTGATGCAGGATTTTACCGGAGTTCCGGCGGTGGTGGATCTTGCTGCAATGCGTGATGCCATGGCCGTCCTTGGTGGCGATCCGGACAAAATCAACCCGCTTATTCCGGTGGAACTGGTGGTGGATCACTCGGTGCAGGTGGATCATTACGGTAGCAGTACGGCATTGGAAGCCAATGTAGCCAAAGAGTATCAACGCAACGGTGAACGCTACTCCTTTCTCAAGTGGGCCCAGGAGAGTTTTGATAACTTTAAGGTCGTACCACCCAATTCCGGGATTTGTCATCAGGTCAATCTGGAATACCTGGCGCAGGTGGTAAGCAGTATAGAACAGGATAGCACGCAATTGCTCCACCC
>CAYWMZ010000505.1:0-2321 GCA_964459485.1 uncultured Desulfocapsa sp.
AAGGGAGATGATCTTCCTCCGGGTGTGGTCAAGATGGTCAAAGTCTATGTGGCTACCAAACGGAAACTCTCCGTTGGTGATAAAATGGCCGGTAGGCATGGAAATAAGGGTGTTGTTTCACGACTCCTGCCAGAAGAGGATATGCCCTTTTTCGAAGACGGAACAACAGTCGATATCGTTTTGAACCCCCTTGGTGTGCCCTCTCGTATGAATGTTGGTCAGGTCCTTGAGGTGCACCTTGGTTTTGCTGCCAAGCGTATCGGAAAGCAGCTTTCCGATCTTGCAATGGCAGGTGAGCTCGATGCCATTAAGACCAAGATGCAGGCCGTCTATTCGGCTGACGAATATGCTAAGATTACCGATGGCCTCAGTGACGATGAACTCTTTGACTGGTGCCGTAAACATTACCGCGGCATTCATGTGGCGACTCCTGTCTTTGATGGGGCCCCTGAAGAGCAGATCCGTGAACTCCTGGTGGAAGCCGGGGTGGATGAGGTCGGTCAGAGTCAACTCTATGATGGACTCACCGGCGACCCCTTTGATAATAAGGTTACCGTTGGTGTCATGTATATGCTGAAACTCCATCATCTTGTCGATAACAAGATTCATGCTCGTTCAACCGGTCCTTACTCGCTGGTAACTCAACAGCCGCTTGGTGGAAAGGCCCAGTTTGGTGGTCAGCGTTTTGGTGAGATGGAGGTTTGGGCCATGGAGGCCTATGGTGCTGCATACACCCTAAAAGAGTTCCTCACAGCCAAGTCCGATGATGTTGAAGGGCGTACCACCATGTATGAACGCATCGTCAAAGGCAACAACTTCCTGACCACAGGTCTTCCCGAGTCCTTTCATGTTCTTGTGAAAGAGCTTCAGGGCCTCTGTCTTGATATGGAGCTGATTCAGGGATAGATTCTTGCAAGTTTTGGCCGGGAGACGCTGCTTATCTTGTACAGCACAAAAGGTCCTGGCCATTGCTTATACAGGAATGACTTAATACCCGTTTTAATAATACGAGGAGAGTGAACAGCAGGATGTGCATTTTATAATGCAATTGTGCCCACCACTCTATTCTCTTTATAACCCTACACTGAGGGGGAAGTACTTTCGTGGAAGAGCTATTCAATTTTTTTCAAAAACCGAAAGGTCCAGTTAAGTTTAATAAGGTTAAAATCTCTTTGGCATCACCTGAAAAGATTATGGACTGGTCTCATGGTGAGGTAAAGAAACCGGAGACCATTAACTATAGAACATTCAAACCGGAACGAGACGGTCTCTTCTGTGCCAAGATTTTTGGCCCGGTTAAGGATTTTGAGTGTAACTGCGGAAAGTATAAACGTATGAAACACCGCGGTGTGGTCTGCGAAAAGTGTGGTGTTGAGGTCATTCAGTCCAAAGTGCGTCGTGAACGTCTTGGCCACATCAGCCTTGCCGCACCTGTTGCCCATATCTGGTTTCTGAAAAGTCTCCCCTCTAAGATTGGTGCAGTACTTGATCTCACCCTGAAGCAGTTGGAGAAGGTTCTCTATTTTGAGCAATACGCCGTCGTTCATTCCGACACCGAGGCCGTTCCTGTGGGAACATTGCTCACAGAAGAGCAGTATCGGCAGATGCGTGAAGAGCATCCGGGTGAGTTCGAAGTGGGCATTGGTGCTGAGGCCATCCACGAACTTCTGGCCGCTCAGGATCTGGTTGAGCTATCTCGCACCCTGCGTGAAGAGATGGCCACGACCAACTCTAAGACCAAACGCCAGAAGTATGGCAAACGGCTCTATGTTATTGAGGCCTTTCGCGATTCCGGAAACCGCCCTGAGTGGATGGTGCTCAAGGTTATCCCTGTTCTTCCTCCAGACCTGCGCCCCTTGGTTCCCCTAGAAGGTGGACGATTTGCAACCTCTGACCTTAATGATCTCTATCGTCGTGTTATTAACCGTAACAATAGACTGAAACGTCTGTTGGAACTCGATGCACCCGATATCATTATTCGTAATGAGAAGAGGATGCTCCAGGAGGCGGTCGATGTCCTCTTTGATAATGGTCGTCGAGGCCGGGTGATTACAGGAGCCAATAAACGGCCACTGAAATCCCTTTCAGATATGCTTAAAGGAAAGCAGGGGCGTTTTCGTCAGAATCTTCTTGGTAAACGTGTCGATTATTCCGGACGTTCTGTTATCGTTGTAGGGCCGCATCTTCGTTTGCATCAGTGTGGTATTCCAAAGAAAATGGCCCTTGAGCTCTTTAAGCCTTTTATCTACAACAAGCTTGAAAATCAGGGACTGGTAACCACCATCAAGAGTGCCAGAAAGATGGTTGAGAAGGGTGCAAAA